>JANMYI010000033.1:0-6727 GCA_031381955.1 Burkholderiales bacterium | reverse complement strand
CGAGCCCAATTCACTGCCCAGCAGGGCCTGCCACTGTGGGGTGGATTCGTTGTCGTGACGGTCCAAGCGCCACTCGGCAACACCCATGCCGGTGCCATCCAACGCCAGCCGCCAGCGAGCCTCGAGCAAGCGCAGCTCGCTGGCCAGCGCATGCACCAGCAAGGTGATGGCGAGCAATGTCACGACATAACCCCACAGCAACGGGAACGCCGATTCAGGGGCCAAGGCCGCGAAGGGCCCGAACGAATAGCCGGTGGCCACGATGGCGGCCAGGCCCAGGGCACAGGTGGCCCACGAGGCGATGCCTATCCCCACCCTGCGCACCAGGCCGGCCAGCAAGACGTGAGGCACGTACGCCAGAGCCAGCCAGAGTGTTTCGTGGCCGCTGCGGCGAGCGGCGAAGGCCAAGCCGGCGCAGGCCAATGCGGTGAGCGCCAGCGCCGCGGCGTCACGGCCGGGCCAGGCCGGGCGAGCCCGGCGCGGGTCGGGCAGGTGAAAGGTCAGCAGCGGTACTGCAACCAGCAGCAGGCCCACCGCATCGGCCGCCCACCATTGGAGGAACATGGCCAGCGGCGCCTGGCGAACCTGGCTGCCCAACAGCCACAGCCCGGCTTCACCCGAGACCGCGGCCACGAAGGCGCCGCCCATTGCGGCAGCGAGCAAGCGGCGCATGTCGCGCCGGCGCAGCAAGGCTGGGTCGAAGCCTGTCAGTTGCAGGCTGCGCGCAGCCAGCGCCAGGCCGGCGGTGGCGCCCCCGGCCAGCGCCAGGCCCAAGTTAAGGGTCATCGCGCCATGCCACAGCGCCAGCACCAACCCGAGAAAGACCGCTGGCACCAGGCCGAGGCCACCGCGAACCAGGGCGGCCAGGCCCACTCCCATGGCCGCCCAAAGCGGCGCCGTTTGCGGGTGAAAGACCGGCCAATGCGGGCTGGCCACAGCCACCGCAAAAACCGCAAACACAACGCCCGCATTCATGCCCAGCCAACGCCAGTCGGGGCTGCTGCGCAAGCTTGATAGGAAGGGAGGTGGTTTGGGCAAGTCAGGCGCCTTGCACGGTGTCGACGCCTTTTCGCGGGTCAGGCAGTGACCAATCAGACACGCGCATGGGCGCTGATGTTAGCGGCCCGCAGCGGACATGCAGCACCTGAATGCGGGGGGCCGCAAGAACGCCCCCTCGCGCCAGGCCGCATTGAATAAATGCGGCGCGCTGCACCCAAGCGCACAGCCGCGCTCAGCGCCGCCGCTGCCGGCGTTGAATCAGACCGCGAAATCGGCCAGCTTCTTGCCCGTGGCCAATTCAGCACGCAACCACTTGGGTTGCAGGCCCCGCCCGCTCCAAGTTTCACCGGTCTTGGTGTGCCTGTATTTGGCCGCGACCTTTTTGCCGGCATTGGTGCGCTTGGGCGCAACCACTTTACGTGCGGAGAGGTCTGACACCACCAAACCATGGCTTGCCATCAGTTCACGGATTTGGGCAATCGCATCGTGTTTCTGCGCACGCTGGGCAAATTGTATTTTTTTGTCGATGGCCGCACGCTGTGCCAGCAAGTCCTTGACTGAATCCATGAAGTGGCTCCGATTATGAGTAGTTGGGAGCACCGAGTTTAACCACGACTGGCCGCGCCGCACCCGTTTGATATGGGGACTATCGATAACCAACCCGGTCGAGCATTTGCTGCACCTTCACTTGGTTCATGCCGATCACCGAAACCGGCACCTCGTCGGCCTTGAATTTCCCCAGCTGTTGCAACGCCGGGTTGTCGATGGTCAAAGCCGACACCGCCGGCCATTCGTTGTTGCCCTCGGCAAAGTAGCGCTGGGCCGAATCGCTGGCCAGGTATTCCAGAAACAACTGCGCCCGCTGTGGTTGGCGCGAATATCGGGCCACCGCGCCCCCGGCGATATTCACATGCGCGCCGGCACCGAGCTGGTTCGGGAACAGCACGCCCAGGCGCTGCATATCCTGTTGATCCTGCGGCTTGGGCGATCGCATCTTGCGCGCCAGGTAATAGGTGTTGACCAGCGCCACGCCGCACTCACCGCTGGCCACGCCTTGAATCTGATCGGTGTCACCGCCCTTGGGGGTGCGCGCCATGTTCGCCACCATACCCGCCAGCCAGGTTTGCGTGGCAGCCGGCCCGAGGTGCTCGGCCATCGCCCCGAATAGCGACAGGTTGTAGGGGTGCGACCCCGAGCGTGTGCACAGCCGGCCTTTGTTGACGGGCGCGGCCAGTTTCTCGTAGGTGTCCACGTCTTCGGGCGCGACGCGGGTTTTGTCGTAAACGATGACGCGGGCGCGGGTTGAAAAACCAAACCAACGCGACCCCTCGGCGTCTTGTTTGCTGCGCAGTGCCGCTGGAATCCGGGTTTCCAACAACTTGCTGCGCACGGGGAGAAACAACCCGTCTACCTCGGCACGCCAGAGCCTGGCCGCATCCACCAGCAATATCACATCGGCCGGGCTGGACGAGCCTTCGCTTTTCAAGCGCGCCAGCAGCCCAGCGTCGTCGGCATCCACGCGGTTGATGCGGATACCCGTGGCGCGGGTGAACTCGGCGTACAGCGCCTCGTCGGTTTGATAGTGGCGCGCCGAGTACAGGTTCAGGGGTTGATCCTGCGCCGACGCCGCGACGCTGAACAAAGATGCGGCTGCGAACAGAACTCGCAGAACGGCAAAGGGGAGCGGTGGGAATTTGGACATGGCAATCCTGGTCGTCGATATGGCCAGCATTGTATATGCAAATGAGAACCATTCGCAATAAATCCCACGTGACCAACGCTCAGGTTCCTATTCGTCGAGCACCGCCAGCCCCGTGGACCGCATCAGCTCTGCGCTTGCGCTCGCGGTGCGCCTTCAGGTCGTTGGCGGCACATAGCCCGTGGGCTGATCCACCCCGCCGCCAAAGAAGAACTGTTCCATCTGCCGCGCCAGGTATTGGCGCGCGCGCAAGTCGGCCAGGTTCAGGCGGTTTTCATTCACCAGCATCGTCTGGTGCTTCTTCCACAACTCAAACGCCTCGGCGCAGACGTTGTCATAGATGCGTTTGCCCAGTTCGCCGGGGTAGGGCGCGAAGCTCAGGCCGGGCGCTTCCTTCTTCAGATGAACGCATTGCACCATTCGGGTCATGTTCTAACTCCTTGATAGATAGGCGGCGAAATGCACTAAACCAGTTTCTTCACCAGCACTTGTGAGCGCCGGTCCCAGTTGTATTTCTTCTTGCGGGCATCGGGCAAACGTTCCGGGTCAGCCTGCGCGAAGCCGCGTTTGATGAACCAGTGCATGGTGCGCGTGGTGAGCACGAAGATGCTGTCCAGCCCGGCCGCCTTGGCGCGCTGCTCGATGCGCTTCAGGATGCGTTCACCATCGCCCTGGCCCTGTACATGCGGGCTCACGGTGAGGGCGGCCATCTCGCCGGTGCGCGCTTCCGGGTAGGGGTACAGCGCGGCGCAGCCGAAGATCACACCGTCGTGCTCGATGACCGAATAGTTGCCGATGTCGCGCTCGATTTCCGTGCGTTCACGCCGCACCAGGGTGCCGTCGCGTTCAAACGGCTCGATCAATTGCAGGATGCCGCCGACATCATCGGGCGTGGCTTCGCGCAGGCTTTCGAGCTTCTCATCGACCACCATGGTGCCGATGCCATCGTGCGTGAACACCTCCATCAACAGCGCACCATCCACCGCAAAGGGCAGGATGTGCGAACGCTCCACGCCGCCTTCGCAGGCGCGCACGCAATGCTGCAAATAAAACGCCGTGTCGCTGGGCTGGGTGGGGCGGGGCAGGCGATCGAGCAGCCTTTTTGCGTCGGCCAGGGCAAGTTCGGTATCGATGCCGCTGGCCGCGTCGTTCACGTCTTCGCGAATGCCGTCCACTTCAGTCAGGAAGATCAGCTTGTCGGCCTGCAAGGCAGTGGCCGTGCTGGTGGCCACGTCTTCCATGGTCAGGTTGAAGGCTTCGCCCGTGGGTGAAAAACCGAACGGGCTGAGCAGCACCAGCGCGCCGATGTCCATGGCCCGGCGCATCGCCGAGGCATCCACCCGGCGCACCACGCCGCTGTGGCCGAAGTCCACGCCGTCGATGATGCCCACCGGCCGCGCGGTGAGGAAGTTGCCCGACACCATGCGCACGGTGGAATTGGCCATCGGCGTGTTGGGCAGGCCTTGCGAGAACGCGGCTTCGATTTCAAAGCGCAATTGGCCGGCGGCTTCTTGCGCGCAATCGAGTGCCACGGCATCGGTGATGCGCAGGCCATGGCTGAAGCGTGACACCTGCCCCTTGGCCGCGAGTTGCTCGTTCACCTGCGGGCGAAAGCCATGCACCAGCACGAGCTTGATGCCCATCGAATGCAGGATCGCCAGGTCTTGCACAAAGGCATTGAGCTTGCCCGCTGCAATCAGCTCGCCGGCCATCGCCACCACGAAGGTCTTGCCGCGGTAGGCATGCATGTACGGCGCCACCGCGCGGAACCAGGGGACGAAGGTGTGGGGGAAGACCGCGCTCATAGTGGGCGGCGATTGTGCCGCAGGCCTTGATAATCGCGCCCCCGTGAGTTCAGCCCCCGATCAGCCCGAGCTTCGCGCTGCGCGCCCCGCGCCTGCAGCGAACCCGGTGCCCCCCATCCTTTACCCTGAATCGCTGCCGGTCAGTGCCCGGCGCGATGAAATTGCGCGCGCGCTGCAAGCGCACCAGGTGATCATCGTTTGCGGTGAAACGGGTTCCGGCAAGACCACGCAGTTGCCCAAGATCGCGCTCGAACTCGGCCGCGGCTGGGGCGCCGGCGGCAAGGGCTTGATCGGCCACACGCAGCCGCGGCGCATCGCCGCCTCAAGCGTGGCCAAGCGCATTGCCGAAGAGTTGAATTCGCCGCTGGGCGAAGTGGTCGGCTTCAAGGTGCGGTTTCAAGACCGCCTGCAGCGCGGCGCCTCGGTGAAGCTGATGACCGACGGCATCTTGCTGGCCGAAACGCAAACCGACCCGCTGCTCAAGGCCTACGACACAATCATCATCGACGAGGCCCACGAGCGCAGCCTGAACATCGACTTTTTGCTCGGCTACCTGCGCCGCATCCTGCCGCGCCGGCCCGATTTGAAAGTGATCGTCACCTCAGCCACGATCGATGCCGACCGCTTTGCGCGCCACTTCGAATCGAAGCTGGGCCCGGCGCCGGTCATTCAAGTCTCAGGCCGGCTGTTCCCTGTCGAGCAGCGCTGGCGGCCGTTTGTGGAAAGCCGCGAGCATGACCTGAACCACGCCATGGCCGACGCGGTGGATGAGCTGTGGCGCGGCGGCCAAAGCGGCGACATCCTCATCTTCCTGCCCGGTGAGCGCGAAATCCGCGAGGCAGCGGATCACCTGCGCAAACACTTGGCGAGTTCGACGGGGGCACTGAAGGGCGGCCCGCCGGCCGAAGTGCTGCCGCTGTTCGCCCGCCTGTCACCGGCCGAGCAAGACCGTGTCTTCCAGGCCGGCAACGGCCGGCGCATCGTGCTGGCCACCAACGTGGCCGAGACCTCGCTCACCGTGCCGGGCATTCGCTTCGTCATCGACAGCGGCCTGGCTCGTGTCAAACGTTACAGCTACCGCAGCAAGGTCGAGCAGCTGCTGGTGGAGCCGATCTCGCAGGCCGCAGCGCAACAGCGCGCCGGGCGTTGCGGCCGCGTGGCCGACGGCGTGTGCATTCGCCTGTACGACGAGAAAGACTTCGCCGGCCGGCCGCGCTTCACTGACCCCGAGATCATGCGTTCATCGCTGGCCGGCGTGATCCTGCGCATGAAGGCCCTGCGCCTGGGTGCCGTGGAAGCGTTCGAATTCCTCGAAGCGCCGCCGCGCAAGGCCGTGGCCGACGGCTACGACCTGCTGGGCGAACTGGGCGCGGTGAACGACGACAACGACCTCACGCCCATTGGCCGCGAGCTGGCCAAGTTGCCGCTCGACCCGCGCGTGGGCCGCATGATTTTGGAAGCGCGCGAGCGCCTGGCCTTGAACGAGGTGCTGATCATCGCTTCGGCGCTGAGCGTGCAAGACGTGCGCGACCGCCCGCAAGAAGCGACGCAGGCGGCCGATGAGAAGCACAAGAAGTTTGATGATGAGAAGTCTGAATTCAATGGTTACCTGAAGCTGTGGCAGTGGATCGAAGCCGGCCGCGGCACGCACGGCCACGCCGGTGCCGCCACCGACAGCCACAAACTCAGCAACCGGCAGCAAGAGCAGCGCTTGCGCGACAGCTTCGTCAGCCCGCGGCGCGTGCGCGAGTGGCGCGACATCTACGCCCAGCTTCACACCGTGGTGGCCGAGCAGGGCTGGCGGCTGAACGCCGCGCCGGCCACTTACGAGCAACTGCACCTGTCGATGCTGGCCGGGCTGCTGGGCAACATTGGCTGTAAGTCTGACGATGAAGACTGGTACCTGGGCGCGCGCGGCATCAAGTTCTGGCGCCACCCCGGCGCGCACCTGAGCAAGAAGCCCGGGCGCTGGTTGGTGGCGGCCGAACTGGTGGAAACCACGCGCCTGTATGGGCGCGGCCTGGCGGCGATCGAGCCGACCTGGATTCCTAACGTTGCCGGTCACCTGCTGAAAAAGCAGATGCTCGAGCCGCACTGGGAGAAGAAGGCCGCCGAAGTGGTGGCGCTCGAACGCGCCACGCTCTATGGCCTGGTGATCTACAACAACCGCAAGGTCAACTTTGGGCGCATCGATCCCGTCGCCGCGCGCGACATCTTCATTCGC
>JANMYI010000814.1:0-11387 GCA_031381955.1 Burkholderiales bacterium | reverse complement strand
AGCAACTGGCGCGCTGCCTGTTGCTGAGCCTTGATCGCAACCCCGGGGCCGAGATCGTCATGACGCAGGAGGTGATCGCCAACCGTTTGGGCGTGCGTCGTGAAGGTGTGTCGGAAGGCACCCATCAGTTGCAGAGGTTGGGCGTAATCAACAACCGGCGAGGCCGCATCCAGGTGCTTGACCGGCGCGCGCTCGAGAGCCGCGCCTGCGAGTGCTATGAAGTCGTGAAGCGTGAGTGCGACCGCCTGGTGCCCGCGCCCGAACGCGAACTGCGGTCAACCGAAACCATGTTGCGCACCGCGTGAGTGAAAGGTGGCCGGCCCGCCCGGGTGGTGGGTGCGGCTGAACGCTGAATCGCGCGAGCTATTTGCGCGCGTGTGAGCGGCCTTCGGCTTCAGCCGCATGCATTTCGCCGGCCTCAGAGCGCGAGTTGGGCGCTGCGTCGCGCGCAGCTGGTTCGACCCTGCCTAAATTCACGAAACCTTCGACCGATTCGCGGTGCTTGCGCGCTGCCGTGTAGTTACCTTCACCTTGCATTTCAGGATCTTCTTCGCTTGCGGAGCCCTGGGCGCCGGCGCCCGCGACTGATGTGTCTGCATCGTCGGTTTAACCGGCATCAGCCGGCACGGAATTTGGCTGGGCGGGCTTGGAATTTGGGCGGGTCGAATTCATTGTTCGTGCTCCTGTTGGGCTGCAAACGGCAGGCCCGGCGGGCCCGTGTGCCACAGCGTGACATGGGCTTGGGTTCGGCGGCATCGGCCAAGGCTCTGTGAGCTTGTCAGCCGTGGCCCACATCCATCGCAGTGCGCACGACTTGCCCTTTTTTTCATGGCGCCATCAACTGGGGGCGCCGCTGGCACCCGGATTGCCTGCCTATGGGAACACCGCGGCGCGGCGGCCACCGCGCTGAAACCGGAGAAAACGATGCCCCGTATTGCTGAAATCATGTCCACGCCTGTCCAAACCACCAGCCCTGAAGAGAGCTTGCGCAGCGCTGCGCAGTGCATGCAGTCGTTCAACGTGGGCGCATTGCCCGTCTGCACCGGTGGGCAGCTACTGGGCATGCTGACCGACCGTGACATTGCCGTGCGCGCCGTGGCGCAGGGTCTGGACGCCGACGAGGCCTGCGTTTCCGATGTGATGACACAGGAGGTGCAGTTCTGCACCCTGGATCAAGACAGCCAGGATGCGATGCGCCTGATGGGCCAGTGGCAAGTGCGTCGCCTGCCGGTGGTGGATGCCAAGGGCAGCGTTGTGGGCATCGTGGCGTTGGCCGACGTGGCGCTGCGCCAGTCGGCTCACATCGACCAGACCGTGCGCGAGATCTCCGAGCCCCGGGGTGGGGCGCCGCAGGCTCAGGCCGCGGCGGCAGCGCGCGCTTGAGCATCACGCGCAACTGAATGAAGGGCCTGCGTTATCAGGCCTCCCGCATTCACGAACGCCGGCCTGTCGCTATGAGCCGCGGTAGGTGGAGTAGGCCCAAGGCGACACCAGCAGCGGCACGTGGTAGTGCGCAGCCGCGTCGGCGATGCCGAAGTCGAGCAACACCTGGTCGATGAACGCGGGTTGAGCCAAGGCCACGCCGCGCGCGCGAAAGTACGGCGCCACCGCGAACACCAGCCGGTACAGGCCCACCGCCATGGCTTGCGCGTCGAGCAGCGCACCGCCGTCGTAGCGGCCGTCGGCATTCAAGGTGAAGGCGTTCAAGGTCGTGGCTTGCGAGTCCTGCATGCGCTGCAGCGTGACCTGCATGCCCGCCGCCGGGCAGCCGTTCATGATGTCAAGTACGTGGGTGCTGAGGTGTCCCATCGGCGGCCTTTCATGCTGGGTGGGTAAATTTGTTCCCGGTGTGCCATGGCATGCGAGCGGCTATGCATGCTGCCTGGCGGCAATACGGCAATACACCAGGCAGTGCACGCCGCCGGCAAGTGCGACGATCATGCTCTTGCTGTGAATGAGCCGCCCGAGCGCGAGGATGGGGACATCAACGCGATGATGGCGCAGCATCTGGCGGCCGTTGAACAAAACCTGCACCTGGACCACAGAGCGAAGATATTTCTGTCGCATAGCGCCCCTTGGGGTCGAGCCACGCATGAACCACCACGCCACACCCTCATCACCCTACCCGCGCGACCTGCGCGGCCATGGCCGCCAGCCACCACAAGCGCAGTGGCCCGGCCGCGCGCGGGTGGCGGTGCAGTTCGTGCTGAACTTCGAAGAAGGCGGCGAAAACAGCGTGCTGCATGGCGACGCCGGCAGCGAACAGTTTCTCTCTGAAATGTTCAACCCGCCGGCGTTTGCCGCCCGGCACCTGAGCATGGAAAGCATCTACGAATACGGCGCGCGCGTGGGCGTGTGGCGCATCTTGCGCGAGTTCGAGCGCCGTGCCTTGCCGCTCACCGTGTTCGGTGTCGGCATGGCGCTGGAACGCTGCCCGGAGGTGACGGCCGCGTTCAAGGCGTTGGGCCACGAGATCGCCTGCCACGGCTGGCGCTGGATCAGCTACCAGGGCGTGGCCGAAGCCGTTGAGCGTGAACACCTGGCGCTGGCCATGGCACGCATTGAGGCGTTGACCGGCGAACGCCCGCTGGGCTGGTACACCGGGCGCGACAGCCCGAACACGCGCCGCCTGGTGGCCGACCACGGCGCCTTCGCGTATGACAGCGACCACTACGGTGACGACCTGCCCTTCTGGCTGCATGTGCGCAAGACTGACCAGACGCTGGCGCCGCACCTGGTGGTGCCCTACACGCTGGATGCCAACGACATGCGCTTCGCCCTGCCGCAGGGTTATTCGCATGGCGAAGAATTCTTTCAGTACCTGCGCGATGCGTTCGATGTGCACTACGCCGAAGGCGATGAGCGGCCAGCCATGATGAGCATCGGCATGCATTGCCGCATCCTCGGGCGGCCCGGGCGCATGCGCGCCTTGCAGCGCTTTCTCGACCATGTGCAAGCGCACGACCGCGTCTGGGTCGCGCGGCGCATCGACATCGCGCGCCACTGGCGGGCGACGCATCCGTTCGACGCCAACACCGCTTTTGTTTGGGAGTGAACCCGTGCTGACCCTCGACCAGATCAACGCCGCCAGCGCCGACGCATGCGTCGCGCTGCTGAGTGGCACCTATGAACACTCGCCGTGGATCGCGCAGCGTGCCGCGCTGGTGCGGCCCTTCGCCAGCCTGGTGCACCTGAAGCTCGCGCTGGCCCAGGTGGTGCGCGAAGCGGGCCGCGAAGCACAGGTGGCCTTGATTCGCGCGCACCCGGAACTGGCGGGCAAGGCCATGCTGAGCCAAACGCTGACCGCGGAGTCGAGCAACGAGCAAGGCCAGGCCGGCCTGACGGCGTGCACGCCGGCAGAGTTGACCCGCATCCACCAGCTCAACGCCGCCTACAACGCCAAGTTCGGTTTCCCGTTCATCCTGGCGGTGCGTGGGCCGCGCGGCGTGGGGCTGAGCAAGGCCGAGATCATGGCCACCTTCGAGCGGCGCCTGGCCCACCACCCCGGTTTCGAATTGACCGAGTGCCTGCGCAACATCAACCGCATTGCCGAAATCCGCTTGAATGACAAGTTTGGCCACACGCCGGCGTTGGGCAACCAGGTGTGGGATTGGGCCGAGCAGCTATCAGCCCACAGCGACCCGGGCTTTGCCGAGCGCGGCGAACTCACGGTCACCTACCTCACAGATGCCCACCGCGCCTGTGCGCAGCAACTCGCGTACTGGATGCGCGCCGAATGCGGCTTCGACAGCGTTGAGATCGACGCCGTGGGCAACGTGGTGGGCCTGTATCACGGCAGCGGCGATCACGCTAAACGCCTGCTCACCGGCAGCCACTACGACACCGTGCGCAATGGTGGCAAGTACGACGGGCGGCTGGGCATCCTGGTGCCCATGGCCTGCGTGCGCGAATTGCATCGCCAGGGCCGGCGCCTGCCCTTCGGCATTGAAGTGATCGGCTTCGCCGAAGAAGAAGGCCAGCGCTACAAGGCCACCTTCCTGGGCTCGGGCGCGCTCACCGGCCAGTTCAGCATGGCCTGGCTGGAGCAGCAAGACGCCGCGGGCATCTCCATGCGCCAGGCCATGATGCAAGCCGGGCTGCGCATTGAAGACATTCCGGCGTTGCAGCGCGATGCCTCGCGCTACCTCGGCTTTGTCGAGGTGCACATCGAGCAAGGGCCGGTGCTGAACGAGCTGGATTTGCCGCTGGGCATCGTGACCTCCATCAACGGCAGCGTGCGCTATGTGGGCGAAATCATCGGCATGGCCAGCCATGCCGGCACCACGCCCATGAATGGCCGCCGCGACGCCGCCACCGCTGCGGCCGAGCTGGCCTTGTTCATTGAACAGCGCGCCAGCACGCAGCCCCACCTGGTGGCCACGATGGGCATGCTCGAGGTGCCCAACGGCTCGATCAATGTCGTGCCCGGCCGCTGCAAATTCAGCCTCGACATCCGCGCCACCACCAATGAAGTGCGCGATGCCTGCGCGCACGATGTGCGCGCCGAACTGCAGCGCATCTGCACAAGGCGTGGCGTGCACTTCCAGCTCGAACAAACCATGTCGGTGCCCGCGGCACCCTCGGCCCCGGCCTGGCAGCAGCACTGGGAGCGCGCCGTGCAGGCCCTGGGCTTGCCGCTGCACCGCATGCCCAGCGGCGCCGGCCATGACGCGATGAAGCTGCATGAAGTGATGCCGCAGGCGATGCTGTTCGTGCGCGGGTTGAACGCAGGCATCAGCCACAACCCGCTGGAATCGATCACCAACGACGATGCCGATCTCGCCGTTCAGGCCTTCATCAACCTGCTAGATCAGCTTGCTGGCGAACCGCCATGACCACCGCCCAACACAAAGGCGAACACACCGCCCTGGACGCCTGGGTCGATTCCCATTTCGACGAAGAAGTGCGCTTCCTGCAGCAACTCGTGCAGGTTCCCACCGATACGCCGCCGGGCCACAACGCGCCGCATGCCGAGCGCACCGCCGCGCTGCTGGCAGCGTTCGGCTTCGCGGCTGAAAAGCATGCGGTGCCGCCGCAAGATGTGCGCGCCGCCGGCCTTGAGAGCATCACCAACCTGGTGGTGCGCCGCCACTATGGGCCGGGCCGCACGATCGGCCTGAACGCGCACGGTGATGTCGTGCCACCTGGCGAAGGCTGGAGCCACGACCCCTATGGCGGCGAAGTGGTTGACGGCAAGTTGTACGGCCGCGCCGCAGCCGTGAGCAAGTGCGACTTCGCCACCTACACCTTCGCCACACGTGCCATCGAATCATTGCCCGGCGCACGCCGCGGCAGCGTCGAGTTGTACTTCACCTATGACGAAGAATTCGGTGGCGAACTCGGCCCGGGTTGGTTGCTGCGAAAGGGGCTGGTCAAGCCAGACTTGCTGATTGCCGCGGGCTTCAGCTACCAGGTGGTGACCGGCCACAGCGGTTGCTTGCAGATGGAGCTGGCGGTGCACGGCAAGATGGGCCACGCGGCCGTGCCGGAAACCGCTGTCGATGCCCTGCAAGCCGCCACGCACATCCTGAATGTGCTGTACCACCAGAACACGCTCTACAAGCAGGTCCGCAGCCAGGTCAAAGGCATCACCCACCCGTACCTGAACGTGGGCCTGATCCAGGGCGGCACGAACACCAACGTGGTGCCCGGCAAGGTGGTGCTCAAGCTCGACCGGCGCATGATCCCCGAAGAAAACCCGGCCGAGGTGGAAGCCACCTTGCGCCAGGTGATCAACGCGGCGGTCGCGAACTCACCGGGTATAACGATTGAAGTCAGGCGCCTGTTGCTGGCCAAAGCGCTCAAGCCCCTGCCCGGCAACCAGCCGCTGGTGCAGGCCTTGCGCGAGCACGCCAGTGCGGTGTTCGGCGAGGCCATCGAAGCCTCCGGCACACCGCTGTACACCGATGCGCGCCTGTTCTGCGAACAAGGCATTCCTGCCGTGTTGTACGGCTGCGGCCCCCGCACCGTGCTGCAAAGCAATGCCAAGCGCGCCGATGAACACATCCAGCTCGAAGACCTGCGCCGCGCCACCAAGGTGGTGGCGCGGGCACTGGCTGATCTGCTGGGCTGAGAGGACCCCGGCCTCGCCCCGTCAAGGCGCGATGTAGGCGTAGCCCTGCTGCTGGTAGGCGCCCAGGGCGATCCAGCCATTGGGCACGAGCTTCACTTCCTGCATCAAGGCAGCCGGGTTGAGCTTGCGATCGGCGAGCGGCAAGTTGCACTGCTCGATCCCCACCACGCCAGGCGCGTTCTTCAATTCGCGCAACTTGGCGGCGACCTGCAGCGCGTCGGCGCGCTCGGTTTCTTTCACCGCGCCGAGGTTGGTCTGCGTGAAGAAAGAGGCGTTGCCGCGGAAGGTCATGACGATCTTGGGCGTGATGCCGCTGTCGATCAGTTGCTTGCGCGTCACGTCGACGTTTTGCAGCTTGTTCAGCAGCACCACGGGGTTGGCGTCGGTGAAGTCAAAGGCGAGCTTCATCTCCTTGGCGTTGCCGGCGTTGCCTGGGCCTGTCGTGGCGCAGCCGCACAGGGCCAACGCCGCCATCGTGGTGACCAACTTTCGCGTGTTCATGAGGGTTCTCCTGAGTCTAGGGTCTGTTGCGCAGCCTGGCTGGTGACCAGGCGAGCACTCGCAATGACGAGTGATGATTCGCATACGTCAGCTCTGGGGACGCTAACGTTCTCGGTAAGGCGATGCCACTACGGCCGGACATTCGATGCCGCAACCGGGAATCTGATGGTCTGGGTGGCCAGGTGCACCTCCCTGAGGAACAGGGCCAGGCCGACCACCAGCGCCATCGTGGCGCAGGTGAACAGGGTGCCGACCAGCCATTTCAAGGGTGCGTCGAGCATGACCTCCAGGAACAGCGCGGTGATCACCATGCAGACCAGCAACGCCGAAAAGGTGCAGGCCGTGATCGCGGCGCTGGCAAGGTGACGCCGGCGCTCAAGCCCCTGCAGCTCGACCGTCATGGTGGCCCGAATCTGCACTTCGATCTGGCCCGGCCCCTCGGTGAGCTGGCGCCCGCGGTCAATGATGCGGGCCAGGCGCCCGGCCATGACGTTGAGCATGCCGGCGATGCCCGTGAGCAGGAACACGGGGCCCAGCGCGAGCTGGATCGCCTGGGTCACGTCGTTGAGGTGAACAGCGGAATTTGCCATCGGCGAATGCTAGTCCAGTGAAACAGCGTTTTCGTGTGGCGGCATTCAAGCCATGCTCAGCACGATCAAATTGGCCAGGGCTGGGCCCAACCCGGGCATCGTCTAGGATGCCTCGTTCATCGATGCACGTGAATAGGAATGACAGCATGAAGACGCGAGCCGCAGTGGCCTGGAAAGCCGGCGCCCCCTTGACGATTGAAGAGGTGGACTTGCAAGGCCCGCGCGAGGGTGAGGTGCTGGTCGAGGTCAAGGCCACCGGCATCTGCCACACCGATCAGTTCACGCTCTCGGGCGCCGACCCCGAAGGCCTGTTCCCAGCCATCCTGGGCCATGAAGGCGCGGGCGTGGTGCTTGAAGTGGGGGCCGGCGTGCCGTGGTTGAAGGCCGGCGACCATGTCATCCCGCTGTACACGCCCGAGTGTCGCAACTGCAAGTTTTGCCTCTCGCGCAAGACCAACCTGTGCCAGGCGATCCGCGCCACGCAAGGCCGGGGCTTGATGCCGGATGGCACGTCGCGTTTCGCCATCGGCGGCAAGCCGATCCTGCACTACATGGGCACCAGCACCTTTGCCAACCACATCGTGGTGCCGGGCATTGCGCTGGCCAAGATCAGGCCAGACGCGCCTTTCGACAAGGTTTGCGACATCGGCTGTGGCGTCACCACCGGCGTGGGCGCGGTGCTGTTCAGCGCCAAGGTGGAGGCCGGCGCCACCGTGGTGGTGTTCGGCCTGGGCGGCATTGGGTTGAATGTGGTCCAGGGTGCCAGGATGGTGGGTGCCGGGCAGATCATCGGCGTGGACATCAACCCGGCGCGCGAAGCCATGGCGCGGCGCTTTGGCATGACGCATTTCATCAACCCGAAGCAAGTACCCAATGTGGTGGATGCCATCGTGCAACTCACCGACGGCGGCGCTGACTACAGCTTCGAATGCATCGGCAACACGCAGGTGATGCGCCAGGCGCTGGAGTGCACGCACAAGGGCTGGGGCCGCAGCATCATCATCGGCGTGGCCCCGGCCGGCGCCGAGATCGCGACGCGGCCGTTCCAGCTCGTCACCGGCCGCAAGTGGGAGGGCACGGCCTTCGGCGGCGCCCGCGGCCGCACCGATGTGCCCAAGATCGTTGACTGGGTCATGGACGGCAAGCTGAACATCGACGAGCTCATCACCCACCGGCTGCCGCTGGAGCGCATCAACGAAGGCTTTGAGCTGATGGCGCGCGGTGAATCGATTCGCTCGGTGGTGATTTTCTAAACAGACTCACATCGGCACGACACGAATCCCGCGCATTGCCCGAACGAGGAGCACGAGCATGACCCAGCAAGACACCTTTCTGATGAACAGTTGGTACATGGCCGCCTGGGACCATGAGCTGATCGACGGCAAGTTGATGACGCGCACCATCTTGGGCGAGCCGGTGCTGCTCTACAAGGGCGACAGTGGCCGCGCCGTGGCGCTGGACAACCGCTGCTGCCACCGCGGCGCCAAGCTGTCCAACGGCCGCCTCGAAGGCGATTGCGTGCGCTGCATGTACCACGGCCTGAAGTTCGATGCCACGGGCCGCTGCGTGCAAATCCCCGGGCAAGACGTGATCCCTGAAAAGCTCGGCGTGCGCAGTTACCCCGTCGTCGAGCGCGACCACATCGTGTGGATCTGGATGGGTGAGCCGGCGCGCGCCGATGCCGCGCAAATCGTCGACCTGCCCTACCTGCGCGACGCCGCCTGGCGCGGCCAAGCCGGCAGCATGCACTACCGCGCCGACTACCGGCTGATCGTCGACAACCTGGCCGATTTTTCGCACCTGGCCTTCGTCCACACCCACACGCTGGGTGGCTCGGAGGAGTACGCCTTCAAGACCAAACCGCAAGCGGTGGAGCGCCTGCCGCGCGGCTTTCGGGTTGAGCGTTGGAGCATGAACGCTGCGCCGCCGCCGTTTCATCGCAAGGTAGTGCGCAGCGATGCGCGGCTTGACCGGCGCAACATCGGCCTGATGCACATCCCCGGCATCTTCACCATGGAAACGCTGTTCGCACCGGCCGGCAGCGGTGCCGAGGACGGCAACCTGGCCGGCGCGCGGCAATACCGCAACTGCCAATTCTTCACCCCAGAAACCGCGCGCAGCACGCACTTCTTCTGGAACTACCTGCACGACTTTGATCTCGACAACCCGACCATTGCCTTGTCACTGCACGACAGCATGGTGCAAGGCTTCAACGAAGACAAAGCCATCATCGAAGGCCAGCAAGAGGTGCTCGACGCCGACCCAAACTTCAAGATGCACCCGATCGTGGCCGATGCGCCGCTGGCGCACTTTCGGCGCGTGCTGGGCAAGGCGATTGAGGATGAGCGGGGGGCGGTGGGTTCAAACCGGTGTTGTGCCGCGCCAGGGTAGGCAGTGGGGCTTTTGGAGTGGCAGCAAATCTCCCACATTCGCGGCGCTAAACGCGTCGCTTCGGAGCCGCCGGTTGTGGCCCTTCCGATGACCCATAGGGGGCTGCTTGAAACCGGTCATCAATGGGACGGACGCCCAACCCTTGACGGCATTGACATGCCAAAGCGGACGTGTAAAAGAGCCTTCTGAACTGGAGGCCGCGCTCACCATGGACATCAGTACGATTGATTTTCGATCCGGCAAAGAACGTGGTCCCCAGAACGCCGCCAGACATCAAGGCGCATCGCCCGCCCGCGCTTGGCCACAACGCCATCGCACGCGCTTTCGCCCGGTTACGGTTGAAGCGCCGGTTATGGTTCGCGTCTCATCACACCGCTCTTGTACTAGTCACAACGTCTTCCTTCAAAGGCATTGCCCATGTCTGTTGCTTTGCGCTTCGCACCTTGATCGTATGCACGCTACTGACCAACAGCCTGGCCAAAGCCCAGCCGGCCGACAACCCGCTGTTGACCGACAGTCCCCTGCCGCTGCGCTACCCGCAATTCGACAAGTTGCGGGACGAACATTTCGGCCTTGCGCTGGACCGGGGGATGGCTGCGCAATTGGCGCAGGTGCAGGCCATCGCTGACAACCTCTCTGCGCCGACCTTCGACAACACCGTCCTGGCGATGGAAAGGAGCGGCTTCCTACTGAGTCGCACAACGGCGCTGCTGTACGGCCTGCTGGACGCCGACGCCAACCTGGCGCGCCAGCAATTGCAGGCTGAATACGCCCCTAGACTGGCCGCGCACCGCGATGCGGTGTGGTTGAACCCCAAGCTCTTTGCCCGTGTAGAGGCGGTGCATGCCGCGAGCGTCAAGAGCGCGCCAAATGCCGAGGCTAGGCGCCTGATGTCGTCGTCGACAACGCCGATGAACTCGCTGGCCTGAGCTCCGCACAGATCTCGGCAGCCGCCGAAGCGGCCAAGCGGCGCGGGCTGGAAGGCAAATACCTGCTGACGTTGCTGAACACCACCATCCAGCCGTTGGAGGCGGTGTTGCACAACCGGGCGCTGCGCGAGCGTCTTCACCGAGCGTCCGTGGATAGAGGATCTCGTGGCAATGCCAACGACAGTGCTGGTCTATGACGTCTACGACACGGACGGCAAGCTGCTGTCCATCTTCATCGCTGACCTCTACGCACGGCCCAGCAAGAGCGGCGGCGCCTGGATGAACGCCTACGTCTGGCAGAACCCACTGGAGGGCACGCAACCCGTGGTGGCCAACTACCTCAACATCTCCAAGCCCCCGGCCGGCGAGCCTACCCTGCTGACCTGGGACGAGGTCATCAAGTTGTTCCATGAATTCGGCCATGCGGCTGCACGGCACGTTCAACAAGAGCATGTACCCGAGCCTCGGTCGCATGCCGCGCGACTTCGTCGAGTACCCCTCCCAGGTCAACGAGGTCTGGGCGAAATGGCCCAGCGTGCTGGAGAACTACGCCCGCCACTACAAGACCGGGGAGCGCATGCCGCGCTGCGGATGCGCGGCTCCACGCCCCCAAGGCCACGATCATCTGCTGCAACTCGACGCTCGCGCGTTGCGCCGCCACCGAAGGCTCCGCATCCACCAGCGCCGCGGCCCGTTGCGCACCCTGACGTGCGGAGTCGCCAACCCGAAGCTGGCGAACTACGACTCGCCTGGTGCGGGAACCCTGCCCCACCTGCTGAGCGCGCTGCTGGCCACCGATGTGTCGGCTCGCATCGTTGAACTGGCGCGCTCGAATCTGCTCGCACACGGCTTTGATCAGGTGCGCACGCAACAGACAGACGCGCAAGCACTGGGGCTGGCGGC
>JANMYI010000735.1:0-1735 GCA_031381955.1 Burkholderiales bacterium | reverse complement strand
CCTGGCAAGGCGCGCCACGCTGGCCAGGATGTCGGGGTTCTCAATCATCTCGAAGCTGGGTACGCACCCACTGGCATCTTTCTTGATTTTTTGATCTGACAACGCCGCAGGCCGCCAATCGGCCACCGCAGCGGTGGCGATGAAGACATCGTTCGCGCCGGCCAACGGCAGCACGGCATCGAACATCTGCTGCGCGCTGCGCACATCGATGCGCCGCACCCCGCGCGGCGTGGCCAGGTGCACCGGCCCGGCCACCAGCGTCACCGCGGCGCCTGCTTCCTGCGCCGCACGCGCCAGGGCGAAACCCATCTTGCCGCTGGACAAGTTGGTGATGCCACGCACCGGGTCAATCGCCTCAAACGTTGGGCCAGCGGTGATGAGCACGCGCTTGCCGGCCAGCAGCTTGGGCTGGAAAAAGGCAATCAGCTCATCGCGCAGTTCGGCGGCTTCGAGCATGCGCCCGTCGCCCACTTCGCCGCAGGCCTGGTCGCCGCTGCCCGGGCCCAGGATGTGCGTGCCGTCAGCCCGCAGCGTGGCCACATTGCGCTGCGTCGCCGGGTGGGCCCACATCTCGCGGTTCATGGCCGGGGCCAGCAACAGCGGGCACGTCTCAAGCGGCCGCGCCAGGCACAGCAAGCTCAGGATTTCATCGGCCCGGCCCTGCGCCAGCTTGGCCATGAAGTCGGCGCTGGCCGGCGCCACGATGATGGCGGCTGCCTCACGTGAAAGGTTGATGTGCGGCATGTGGTTGGGCTCGCGCGCGTCCCATTGATCCGTGCACACGGTGCGGCCCGAAAGTGCCTGCATCGTGGCCGGGGTGATGAAGCGGCAGGCTGCCTCGCTCATCACCACCTGCACGGTGGCGCCACACTTGATCAACTCGCGCACCAGCTCCGCGCTCTTGTAGCAGGCGATGCCGCCACTCATGCCCAGCACGATGTGCCGGCCTTGAAGTTCTTGCCCGTCAATCATGCTTGAGCTTTCGTTCACGGCATTGCGGCGCCATGGCACTTCTTGAACTTCTTGCCGCTGCCGCAGGGGCAAGGCTCGTTGCGGCCCACCTTGGCTGGCACCTCGCGCGGTGCGGTGCGCGGGGCGTGTTCGTTCCAATACTGGCGCAGCGCTTGCGCGCCCATGGCGGCTTCATCAACCAGCTCTTCGCGCGTGGGCTCGCGCTTGTATTGCTGGCGCAAGTTCGCAGCCAGCTCGCCGTCGATGCCGACGATCAGGCCGCGAATCACGCCCAGGCACTCATCCAGCCATTGCTCCGCATGTTCATCGGGCGGCGGGTGCGACCAATCGGCTTTGAAGGCCCTCACGGCATCCGTGAAGCCCACCGCCCAGATCAAGCCAAGCTTGGTCATCGCCTCAAGCTCTTCCGGTTTGAGCGTGGCACTGATGGCCGCCACTTCCTCGTCATCGGGCTTGAACATCAGCGGCGCCAGCGTCAACACGCCGTCTTGCCCTTCGCTGGCTTGCGGGTCGAGCTGCGCGGCCAAGACCTTCCAGCGGCGCTGCACCGTGCGCAACGCCTGGTCGTGATCTACCGGGTCGGCAAACACGCGCGGCCAGGCATCGTTGAACGCCAAAGGCGCCCATTCCTCGAAGGCGGGCACGCGCGGGCCGGACAGCAAGGCGGTCATGTAGCCGTCCAGCCATTCCACCGAAACATGCGCGCAAAAGCCACCCAGGCGTTCGCAAACATCTTGCAGCGCGTTGACTTCGGCTTCAGTGC
>JANMYI010000731.1:0-13892 GCA_031381955.1 Burkholderiales bacterium | reverse complement strand
GGGGGCGTGTGAGGCCGGCAAGATCTTCTTTGCCGCCCACCACATCAGGCGCGCCAGTGCCCACCGGCGCGCGCGCCTGGGGCTGGCGCGCTCGTTCCAGATCACGCGGCTGTTCAAGAGCTTCAGCGTGGCGGAACACCTGGCCCTGGCGCTGCAAGCGGCCAGCGGTTCCAGCCTCGGTGCCTGGTCGCCGGTGGCGCGTGAACGCGCATTGGCGGAGCAGGCCCATGCCAGCCTGGCCCAGCTGGGGCTCACCGAGAAGGCTGACGCACGCATCGAGCAGTTGTCGCACGGCCAGCGCCGCGCGCTCGAAGTCGGCATGGCCGTGGTGGCCCAGCCGCGCCTGGTGTTGCTCGATGAGCCGCTGGCCGGCATGGGCCCGGAAGAGGCGGCGCAAATGGAAGCCTTGATCGCGCACCTGCAGACCCGCACCACGGTGCTGCTGATCGAGCATGACGTGGACGCCGTGTTCCGCCTGGCCAGCCGGGTGACGGTGCTGGTCAGCGGCCAGGTCATTGCCAGCGGCGCACCGGCGGCGGTGCGCGCCGATGCGCGCGTGATCAGCGCCTACCTGGGGCAGGAATGAGTTCAGAGCTGCTGCTGGAGGTGCAGGGCCTGCACACGGCCTACGGCAGCGCGCAGGTCTTGCAGGGCATCGACCTCACCGTGCACGCCGGTGAAGTGATCGGTTTGCTCGGCCGCAACGGCATGGGCAAGACCACGCTGGTGCATGCGCTGATGGGCATCGTGCCGTCGCGCTCGGGCAGCGTGCGCCTGGCTGGGGAGCCGATCCTCGGCCTGCCCGCGCACGCCATTGCGCGCCGTGGCCTGGCCCTGGTGCCCGAGGGGCGGCAACTGTTTGCCAGTCTCACGGTGGAAGAACACCTCAGCGCCTTCACGCGCCCCGATGCCCAAGGCGTTGTGACGTGGACGCTGGCGCGCGCCTTCGATCTCTTCCCGCGCCTGGGCGAGCGCCGTGCGCACATGGGGCACCAGCTTTCGGGCGGCGAGCAGCAAATGCTGGCCATCGCGCGCGCCTTGGTCACCCACCCGCGGCTGTTGATTCTTGATGAAGCCACCGAAGGCTTGGGGCCGCTGGTGCGCGAAGAAATCTGGCGCGTGCTGGCCCAGTTGCGCCAGGCCGGCCAGGCGATCATCGTGATCGACAAGTACGTGCAACGCCTGATCCGCCTGGCTGACCGCCAGGTCATTCTGGAGCGCGGCCGCGTGGCGTGGAGCGGCACGTCTGAAGCGTTAGACGCGCAGCGCGAGTTGTGGCCACGCTACCTGGGGGTGTGAACCCGGGCCTACTTCGCAAACAGTTGGCCGATGTCGGCAAAGGCCTTGAATTCAAGCGCGTTGCCGCACGGGTCGAGAAAGAACAGGGTGGCCAGCTCGCCCAGTTGGCCCTGGAAGCGAACATGCGGCTCGATGATGAAGCGCGTGCCCGCGGCAGTGAGCTTGTGGCCAGCGCCTGCCATTGATCCAACGTCAACACCACGCCGAAGTGGCGCACCGGCACGGCATCGTCATCCACCGCGCTGGTGCCGCGGTGGCCGGCTTCTTCTGGCGCAAGGTGGGTCACGATCTGGTGGCCGAAAAAGTCGAAGTCCACCCACTCGGGGCTGGAGCGGCCTTCAGCGCAGCCGAGCAGGCCGCCGTAAAAGGCCCGCGCCTGCGGCAGCGAGGTGACGGGGAAGGCCAGGTGGAAGGGTTGGATGGCAGGCATGGCGCGCTTTCAATCAGGCGTTGCGGTGAGTAGAGCTACAAACTATAGACGGGCAGTTGGCGCAGGCGGTTTTGCATCGGCATGAAATAACTGTCCAGATCACTCGACACGACGATCTCATCTCGTCGATTCAGGGTTATCGAGTAGACGTTCACAAGCGGTTGATGGATAGTCTCGCCCATCCATAACGAGCCTGCGCGCGATGCCCAACCCTGCCGGCACCATCACCCAAGCGGTGTGCCAGGCGCTTGACGATGCTGATGCGCTGCGCGCTTGCCGCGAGCGCTTCGTCTTGCCGCCCGGCGTCACCTACCTCGACGGCAACTCTCTCGGCGCCTTGCCGCGCGCCGTGGCGCCGCGCATGCAGCGCGCCATTGAGCAGGAATGGGGCGTGGGCTTGATCCGCAGTTGGAACGACGCCGACTGGTACCCGGCACCGCAGCGCGTGGGTGCGCGCATCGCCAAACTGGTGGGTGCACAGGACAACGAAGTCATCGTGGCTGATTCGACCTCGATCAACCTGTACAAGCTGTTGGTGGCGGCCTTGCGATTGCGCCCCGGGCGCAGCGTGATCCTGGGCGAAGACGACAACTTCCCCACCGACGCCTACATCGCCCAGGGCGTGGCCGAGATCACCGGCGCGCGTTGCCAGGCCGTGCCCGCCGCGGTGTTGATGGCGGCGTTGAACGAGCGGGTTGCCGTGCTCACGCTCACGCATGTGAACTACCGCAGCGGGCGCATGCACGACATGGCCGCGCTGACGCGCCGCGCGCATGACGTGGGCGCGCTGGTGATTTGGGATCTGGCGCACACGGCAGGCGCCATGCCCTGCGACTTGAACGCCTGCGCGGCCGATTTCGCCGTGGGCTGTGGCTACAAATACCTCAACGGCGGCCCCGGCGCGCCGGCCTTCGCCTTTGCCGCGCAACGCCACCATGCCACGCTGCGCCAGCCGCTCACCGGCTGGCACGGCCATGCGCGGCCGTTTGAATTCACGCAAAGCTACGAGCCCGCGCCGGGTGTTGACAGGCTGCTGGTGGGCACCGCGCCGCAGCTCAACCTGATTGCGCTGGAAGCCGCACTCACGGCGTTCGATGGCGTGGACATGCAGGCCCTGCGCGCCAAGAGCCTGGCCCTCACCGACCTGTTCATGCGCCTGGTGGACGAGCGGCTCAGCGGCTTCAGTTTGGCCACGCCGCGCGCAGCCGCGCAGCGCGGCAGCCAGGTCTCGCTCACCCACCCCGAGGCCTGGCCGATCATGCAGGCGCTCATCGCGCGCGGCGTGATCGGCGACTTTCGCTCCCCAGACATCCTGCGTTTCGGCTTCACGCCGCTTTACGTGGGCTACGTGGATGTCTGGAACGCCGTGGCCGCGCTGGCCGACATCATGGCCACGCAGGCTTGGGCTCAACCCGAGTTCCGCCAACGCAAGGCGGTGACTTGAGTCCGCAGCAGGGGCAAACATGCGGTTCAATGCGACAAGCGACTTCTTGGGCGTGATGCTGGGCCGGCCCATCGGCGCGGAGCTGACTCATGTGCCCAACCAAGTCAAGCCAAGTGGCAGAGCCACATTGGCTTGAGAGCGCAGTGGGCTGGCGCGAACTCGATGCCGCTGCGCGCGAGCGCGAACTCTCGCCCAGCTCGTGCGTCGGCGGCCACTACCAGCCCTTTGTCGCGGCCTACGCGCAGCGCAGCGCGGCGGCGCGTGCGCACTGGCCCGCCTACAGCACGCTGACCTACGGTGCGCTGCCGGCGAACCAATTGGATCTGTTCGTTCCTCCTCCGTTAACGGTTGAAAATAGCCGGCTACCGCCCTTGCTGCTGTTCATCCACGGCGGCTATTGGCAGGAACTGTCGAAACAGGAATCGGCCTTTGCGGCGCCGGGTTGCCTGGCGCAGGGTGCGGCCTTTGCGGCGCTCGACTACACCTTGGCGCCGCAGGCCAGCCTGGCGCAAATCGTTGCCGAATGCCGCCAGGCCTTGGCTTGGTTGCACGCAAACGCGGCGCGGCTGGGGTTTGATGGCGAGCGCATCGTGCTGGCGGGCAGTTCGGCCGGCACCCACCTGGCCGCCATGCTGGCCTTGCCCGGCGCAGGGCCGCGCGTGCGTGGCGCGGTCTTGGTGTCGGGCATTTACGAGTTGGAGCCACTCGTGGGCACGTCGATCAACACCGCGCTGGGCCTCACGCCGCCAGTGGCGCGCTCGCTGAGCCCGGCGCTGCTCGATCTTGCAGGCTTCGCGCCGGCCATCGTGTGCTGGGGCGAAATTGAAACCGCGGAATTCAAACGCCAGGGCGGTGACTTTGCGCAGCGCTTGCAGGAAGTGAACACGCCGTGCCGGTTGTTCGAGGTGCCGCAGCGCAACCACTTCGATGTCATCCTCGACCTGGCCGACCCGGCCACCGAACTGGGCCGCGCGACCTTGGCTTTGTTGATGCAACATTGACGCCATGCCCAAGTACAAACCCGTCACGCCCTTGATCGTCGACCCCGCCGGCGTCAACCCCAGCCTGCATGCGCGGCCCATGCCCACCACCACCGACGAAACGCGCGCCTACACCGCCCAAGCCACCGGTGGCGCGCCGCTGGTTGACTTTGCGGGCAGCAGCAACCCGTATGTCGATTACCAGAGCATCGACCTGCTGCTGAGCCTGCAACATCCGCGCAGCCAGGGCTATGACGAAACCTGTTTCTTCATCATGGGCCAGGTGAAGGAGCTGCTGTTCAAGGCGCTGCACTTCGAGCTGTACAACGCGCAATTGCAGATACGTGCCAATGAGGTGGGCAACGCGCTGGAAATCCTGCTGCGCGCCAAGGCGCAGTGTGAATACATCGGCCGCTCGTGGGATGTGCTGTCCACCATCACCCCCGACGGCTTCAACCAGTTCCGCAACAGCCTGGGCACGGCCTCGGGGCAGCTGAGCTTCATGTACCGGCATGTTGAATTCATCCTCGGCAACAGGAACGCGCGCCTGGCCAGTGCGTTTCGCAGCATGCCCCATGTTTGGCCGGCCCTGGAACAGGCGCTGAACTCGCCCAGCCTGTATGACGAGGTGATTGCCTTGCTCGCACGCCGTGGTTTGGCGATCGACAGCGCGGCTTTGCAGCGCGATTGGGCGCAGGCTTACGCGCCTAACGATTCAGTTGAGGCAGCCTGGTTCCAGGTGTACGGCGAGCCCACGCCGGGCAACGAGCTGTACCGCCTGGGCGAGACCCTGGTGCAACTGGCTGATGCGATGAGCCAGTACCGCTGGCGGCATTTCGTCTCGGTGCAGCGCATCATCGGCCTGAAGCCCGGCACCGGCGGCTCGGCCGGCGTCGGCTGGCTGCAGCACATCACCGAGCATCGTTTCTTCCCGGAGCTGTGGTCGATCCGCACCCGGTTCTAGCAGGCAAGACGCCATGAACTACAGCAAGGCAGACGCCAAGGCCTACGCCAAGGCGCACTTCACCGGCGTGTGGGCGGCCACGCTCACGCCGTTCAATGCCGATGGCTCGGTGAACGAAGCTGGCATGCGCGCCAACCTGGAACATTGGGTGGGCGCGCTTCGCTTAAGCGGGCTGTTCGTGTGCGGCAAGCAGGGCGAGTATTTCTCGATGAGTCTGGCTGAGCGCAAGCGCAACTTCGAGCTTGCCGCCGAAGTGGCGCAGGGGCGCTCGCGCACGGTGATGTCGTGCTCCGACACCAACCTCGATACCGTGCTCGAACTCGGCCGCCATGCGCAAGCCGTGGGTGCCGACTGGATCGTGGTGCACAGCCCCGTGCTGCACTTCGGCGCTGATTCAGACGCCACGATCTACGAGTACTACCGCCACCTCAGCGAGCAGCTCTGCATTGGCATTGCCCTGTGGAACCACCCCGATTGCGGCTACGTGATGAGCCCGCAACTGTGCGCGCGCATCGCCGCGCTGCCCAGCGTGGTGGCGATCAAGTACAGCGTGCCGCGCCCGCTGTACGCTGAGCTGACGCGCTTGGTGAGTGACCAGATTCAGGTCAGCACCGCGTCCGAAGAAGAGTGGCTGAGCAACATCGAAGAACTCGGCTGGCGGCTGTACCTGTGCTCGACGCCGCCGTTCCTGTTGCAGACCGCGGCAGACCAGCGCATCAACGGCTACACCTGCCTGGCCTTCGAAGGCCAGTTTGCAGAAGCGCACCGTGTGCGCGACAGTCTTGAACCGGCGCGCCAGGCCTTCAAGGCCAGCCGGCCGAAAGACAAGCCGCAGGCGCACAGCAAGTATTGGCAAGAATTGCTGGGCCAGGTGGGCGGCCCGGTGCGCCGGCCGCTGCTGGCGCTGAGTGCGGAAGAACAAGCCGGCACGCGCGAGCAGTTTGCGCGTGCCGGCTTGAAGCTGGGCTGAAGCATGGCGAGCGATGCGGTGGCGCCGCTGCGCGTGGGGTTGATCGGGCTGGGCGCCATTGGCCAGGTGTTGGCGCGTGAACTGCTGGCCCGGCGCGGCCAGGGCATCGAACTGGTGGCCGTGCTGTGCCGTGGCAGCAGCGCAAGTGCGCAGCTCGGTGTGACGCCGGTGAACGACGTTCAGGCCTTGCTCGACCAGCAGCCCAACCTGGTGGTGGAAGCCGCGGGCCACGCCGCGGTGCAAGCGCATGGCGCGGCCTGCTTGCGCGCCGGCTGCGACCTGCTGCTGGCCAGCGTCGGCGCGCTGGGCGACGCCGCGCTGCACGCCGAGCTGGAGGCCGCCGCCGCGGCCGGCGACAGCCAGGTCTTGCTGCCCGCGGGCGCTTTAGGCGGGCTCGATTGGTTGCAGGCCGCGCACTTGGCGGGTTTGCGTAGCGTGCGCCTGCGTTCGAGCAAGCCGCCTGGTGCCTGGCGCGGCACCGCGGCCGAGCAGGCGGTGGCGTTGGCCAGCGTGCGCGTGGCCGTCACCTTCTTCAGCGGCAGCGCGCGTGAAGCGGCGCGGCTGTACCCGAAGAACGCCAACGTGGCCGCCACGCTGGCGCTGGCCACGCTGGGCTTTGATGCCACGCAGGTGGAACTGGTGGCCGACCCCGCCAGCCCGGGCAATGTGCACGAGGTGTTTGCCCAGGGCGTGGCCGGCAGCTTCAGCCTGCGCCTGGACAACGCGGCGTCGCCCGACAACCCCAGTTCGTCGGCCATCACCGCCTACAGCTTGCTGCGCGGCATCGTCGCGAGGCGGGCGCGTGTTGCGGCGTGCTGAACCTCGGACAAAATCATTTCAAACGTTGATTGGAGCAAAGCCATGCCGAAGTACGGGCCGCCGCTGAATCTCGCCAAGTGGGTAGAGGCGCACGCCGACCGGCTCAAGCCGCCCGTGGGCAACCAGCAGATCTGGCAAGACGCTGACTTCATTTGCACCGTGGTGGGCGGCCCCAACCAGCGCACCGATTTCCATGACGACCCGCACGAGGAATATTTCCACCAATTCAAGGGCCAGGCCCATGTGCTGTTGTGGGACCGCGGCCGCTTTGAGCGGGTTGACTTGAACGAGGGCGACATCTTCCTGTTGCCCGCGCATGTGCAGCATTCGCCACAGCGCCCGCAGCCGGGCAGCCTGTGCACGGTGATCGAACGCCAGCGCGCCAGCGGCAGCATCGACACCTTCAATTGGTACTGCGCGCACTGCGGCACGCTGGTGCAAAGCCACAGCGTGCAGTTGACCAGCATCGTGAACGACCTGCCGCCACTGTTCACGCGCTTCTACGACAGCCCCGCGCCGGCCCGTGTGTGCACGGGTTGCGGCCAGACTCACCCCGGGCGCGACTGGCAGGCCTGGCACGCGGCCTTGGCGCAGCACCATGGCGATGCGGCGATCCCGAGGCGGCCCGGATAATCAGCGCATGTCTACCGGAGTGCCCACGATGCGACAGCGACCCTTCATGTTCGGTGCCCTGATGGCCGCATTGTGGGTAGCCGCAGGCGGCGCGCTTGCGCAGGGCCAGGTGGTCAACGCCTTGTGCTCCACCGACCAGGCCTGGTGCGAGCTGGCGGCGAAAGATTTCCAGGCCGCCACCGGCATCAAGGTCAACCAGGCGCGCAAGGCCACCGGCGAGGCGCTGGCGCAGTTGCGCGCTGAATCAGCCAACCCCAAGACCGACCTGTGGTGGGGCGGCACGGGCGACCCATTCTTGCAAGCCGCCGAAGTGGGCCTGCTTGATGCCTACCGGCCCGACTACTTGAACGACCTGCACGGCTGGGCCGTGCGGCAATACGCCATGAGCGGCAACATGGTCGGCGGCTTCTACACCAGCGCCATCGGCTTCGGCTGGAATGAAGACGTGCTGAAGAAGAAGAACCTGCCCGCGCCCAAGTGCTGGGCTGATTTGATCGACGCGCGCTACAAGGGCGAGATCGAGACCTCGCACCCGGGGTCGAGTGGCACGGGCTACACCATCCTGGCCGGGCTGGTGCAGTTGATGGGCGAGGAGCCGGCGTTCGACTACCTGAAGAAACTGCACCGCAACACCGTGCAGTACACGCGCAGCGGCACGGCGCAGGCCAAGAGCGTGAGCAAGGGCGAGGTGGGCCTCGGCGTTAGTTTCATCTTCGGCTTCGAGGGCGAGCGCTTGCAGGGCTTCAAGCAGGTGAAGAGTGCCGCGCCCTGTGAAGGCACCGGTTATGAAGTGGGTGGCATTGCCTTGGTCAAAGGCGCGCGCAACAAAGAGGCCGCCAAGCGCTACTACGACTGGTTGATGAGCCCGGCCGGGCAGGCCGTGGGCGCGCGGGCTGATTCATTGCAGGTGCCGGCCAACAAGACCTTCAAGCCTGATGCGCGCATCCCGCTCACCGACAACGTGCGCCTGATCAAGTACGACTTCGAAAAATACGGCAAGGCGGCCGAACGCCGGCGGCTGATCGAGCGCTGGGAGAAGGAAGTCAACTCCTTGCCGCGCTGAATGGCTGGTGTTCAGCCCGGCTCTTGAAAGAGCGGGCAGCCGGCCCAAAATGCCCTGCGCGCGCCCAGCTTTTGGGCGCGACCCTATTCCACACTTCACTTTCGAGTCCACACCACCATGAGCAAACAGACCCATGCCTTCCAGGCCGAGGTCAAGCAGATCCTGCACCTCGTCACCCATTCGCTGTATTCGAACAAGGAGATCTTCCTGCGCGAACTGGTGTCCAACGCCTCGGACGCCTGCGACAAGCTGCGCTTCGAGGCGTTGGACAACGCGGCGTTGTTCGAAGACCAGCCCAACCTGGACATCCGCGTGTACTTTGACGCCGCGGCCAAGACCTTGACGATCCGCGACAACGGCATCGGCATGAGCGCCGAGGAAGCCGCCGCGCACCTGGGCACCATCGCCAAGAGTGGCACGCGCGAATTCGTGGCCAAGCTTGAAGGCGAGCAGAAGAAGGACGCCAACCTGATCGGCCAGTTCGGCGTGGGTTTTTATTCGGGCTTCATCGTGGCCGACCGCATCACCGTGGAAACGCGGCGTGCCGGCGCCAAGCCCGAAGACGGCGTGCGCTGGGCCAGCGAAGGCACGGGCGAGTTCGACCTGGAAACGATCACGCGCGCTGAGCGCGGCACCGATGTGACGCTGCACCTGCGCGACGAAGAAGCCAGCGAGTTTTTGTCGAGCTGGCGCTTGAAGTCGATCATCGGCAAGTATTCCGATCACATCTCGCTGCCCATCCTGATGAAGAAAGAGGAGTGGGACGCCGAGAAAAAAGAGCAGGTGGTGAAGGACGAATGGGAGACGGTGAACAAGGCCGCCGCGTTGTGGGCGCGGCCGAAGGGCGACATCACCGATGCGCAATATCAAGACTTCTACAAGCAACTCAGCTACGACAGTGAAGCGCCGCTGGCCTACACCCACAACCGCGTCGAAGGCCGCACCGAATACACGCAGCTGCTTTACGTGCCGGCCAAGGCGCCGTTCGATTTGTGGAACCGCGACAAGCGCGGTGGTGTGAAACTGTATGTGAAGCGCGTGTTCATCATGGATGACGCCGAAGCGCTGATGCCGGTGTACCTGCGCTTCGTGAAGGGCGTGGTCGATTCGGCTGACCTGCCGCTTAACGTTAGCCGTGAGCTGCTGCAGGAAAGCCGCGACGTGAAGGCCATACGCGAAGGCTGCACCAAGCGCGTGCTGGGCATGCTCGAAGGCCTGGCCGACAGTGAAGACAGCGCCGAGCGCGACAAATACGCCGCGTTCTGGAAAGACTTCGGCGTGGTGCTGAAGGAAGGCCTGGGCGAAGACTTCGCCAACCGCGAACGCCTGGCCAAGCTGCTGCGCTTCGCGTCGACGCACGCTGACTCTGGCGTGTCATTGGCCGACTATGTGAAGCGCATGAAGGAAGGCCAGGAGGCGATCTACGTCATCACCGCCGACAACCTGGCCACGGCACGCAACAGCCCGCAGTTGGAGATGTTCCGAAAGAAGGGCCTGGAGGTGCTGCTGCTGACCGACCGGGTGGATGAATGGATGCTCAGCCACTTGTACGAGTTCGAGGGCCACAGCCTGCAAAGTGTGGCCAAGGGTTCACTCGACCTGGGCAAACTTCAGGATGAAGAGGAAAAGAAGCGCAACGAGGAAGTGGCCAAGGATCTGGAGCCCTTGCTGGCGCGCTTGAAGGTGGCGTTGAAGGATCGGGCCAAGGATGTGCGCGCCACCACGCGGCTGGTGGATTCAGCGGCCTGCATCGTGGTGGAAGAAGGCGACATGAGCGGCCACCTGGCGCGCATGCTCAAGCAAGCCGGGCAAGACGCGCCAAAGAGCCTGCCCACGCTGGAGGTGAACGCCGAGCATGCTTTGGTGAAGCGCCTGGGCGACGATGCGCGCTTCGACGACCTGGCGCTGATTCTGTTTGACCAGGCCTTGCTGGCCGAAGGCGGCCAGCTCGAAGACCCGGCGGCTTATGTGCAGCGGGTGAACCGGCTGCTGGTGGCGTGAACGGCTAAAAAGCCAGGGCGATGGGCGCCGCGCTCATCGCCTCGATTTGTTCGCGCATTTGTGTCGTCTGTTGCGACCAATAAGCCGGCGTGCCGAACCAGGCAAAGGCCTGGCTCACGGCCGGGTCGGTCAGGCGCTCAGCCAGCCAGGCGCTGTGGCGCAACATGCGCAAGGTGCGCAGGGGCTCGATCAGCGCCAGCTCGCGCGCATCGAAATCCATGAACTGGCGGTAGCCTTCAAGCAGCACGCTGAGTTGGCGCGCCATGGTGCTGGCGTCGCCCGAGACGAGCATCCACAGGTCTTGCACGGCGGGGCCCACGCAGGCGTCGTCCAGGTCGACCACATGCGGGCCTTCGGCGCGCCACAGCACATTGCCCAGGTGGCAGTCGCCATGCAGCCGCAGGGCGTGCAGGGTGCCTGCTTGGTTGAAGCGCTGCTCAACCAAACTCAGCGCCGCGTCGCAGGCGGCTTGCCAAGCTGGCTGCTCGGCCGGAGTGACAAAGTCCCCCGCCATCAGCAACCCGCGGGCTTGCGCGCCATCGCGCTGGGCGTTCATGACGCGGCGGTGCAAAAAGGGCTGGCGCGCGCCCACCGCATGCAGCCGGCCCAGAAAACGCCCGAGCCAGCGCAGGGTGTCTTCGTCTTCGAGTTCGGGCGCGCGCCCGGGCGAACAGGGGCTCACGCTCAAACGGTGCTCGACACCCGGGCCGGGCACGCACATCAAGGTGCCGCCGGCCGCGCTGGGCAGCAGGCGCAGGCCAGGTGCGGGTTGCGGCATGTGCAAGGTCAGCGGCGCGATCACCGGCACTTCGGCGTGCGCCAGCTCGCTGGCGAAGGCGTGCTCTTCCAGGATCTGCGCGTCGCTCCAGCGCTGCGGCCGGTAGAACTTGGCCACCACTGTGGTGGCGTCTTCCAGATAGACCTGAAAGACACGGTTCTCGTATGAGTTGAGTTGCAGGATGCGCCCGTCGCCATGCAAGCCGGCGCAGGCCAGGCCATCAAGCACCTGTTGCGGGCCCAGGCCGGCGTAACCGGGCGGCGTGGCGTGCAGGGCGACCGGGGGTGTAGGGGGCATGCCCCATGGTACGCGCCGGCTTGGTTGGTCAGGCGGCGCCGCGCTCAGCGCCGCCCCCTCAGTGCCGTGTGGGTGTGGGCCGCGGGTTGGTGGGGAACCCCAAGCCAGGTGGCGGAGTGGTATCGGGCCCGTCCAGGGCGCCCATGTCGCGGCCTGGGCCGAGGCTGCTGTACTCGCTCAGGGGCGCGTCACGCTGCGCCTCGGGGGCGAAGAACGAATCCTGGAAGAAGCCTGAGTCTTGCCACAGCGCAGTGCGTTCCCGCCGCCGCGACGCCACCGTGTTGGCCAGATGGTCACGGGCCTGGTGGATGCTGGGTGCGGGCTGCGGCCCGCGCGCGCCGGCCATGGCCTGGGGCACCAACAATTGCAGCTCTGGAATGGACGGCAGGTGGTCAACCGGGCAGCGCAGATAACGCACCCGGCAGGCGGCCAGCACGGATTGCTTGATTTGCAGAATGCGGCGGGAATTGCCGCGGTCGGTGTCCAGGTCGATGGCGGCCAGCACCCGGCCATTGGCGCTGCAAATGGCGAAGGTGACGTGGATGCCGCCCAGTAAGTCGTACCAAAAGCGCACTTCCTGCGGATCAGTGGGCTGGCAGAACCGCACGAGCGGCAACTTCGACAGCACGATGTGATGCGGCAGCGCTTCACGCAACTGGCGGTACACACGGCGCTCGTCGGTGCTGAACACCGGGCGCGCCGTCAGCGTCCATTCGTTCGGCAGGGGCTGCTGTTTGGGCTCGCGGCTGCGAAAGATCCACATCAGGGTGGCGGCGCCCAGCACGGCCACGCTGCCTATCAGGATGATCCACGGTAGTGTCGGCTGCATGTTGACATGTATGGAGGCGGGGAGCCGGCGTCGCCGCACCGGGAGGCGCGCGAAAACGCCAACATACATGGTAACGCGTGGAATCAGGCGGCAAGCTCTCGCTCGTTCAATGCAGGGGGGCGGCCGGTGATCAGGTGTTACCCACGGCCCACAACGGTCACCACCCGTTACCTTCATCGTGAGCAGGAGGCGTCGCGTCTGTTGTCAAAGTGCCTACGAGATGGATCAGGCGGTGGCGCTGCATTTTCACGCCGTAGTCAATCTCCGCGGCTTGCGCTTCGACAAAGGCCTCCACATGCGATGCCAGATTTTCTGGCGGCAACAACAGAACCGCCTCAGATTCTGGGCCATTGCGATCGATGTGAGCGCCCGCCTTCGAAATAATCTTGAGCATCGCTGTGTTCTCGCTGAGCGCATGGATGACCAGCGAGGCGACGCCGCGATTGCGCGCATGCAAGGTGGCATGGTCGAACAAGCGGCTACCGTGGCCCCGGCCACGCGCTGCAGGCAGCACCGACACGCCGAACTCGGCCTGCTGCGCGGCACCGTCTGCGGCGCTCACAAGGAAGTGTGGCTCTACCACTTTCCTTGATTCCCTGGAGGGGCGGTCGGCCTCGGCCGGCTTTGGGGCGCTCATGTATGCCAGGTGCGCCATGGCCACGAGCTGCAGGCGACGATTGAATACGCCGAATATCTCGTCGCGCTCGAAGTCCAGGCTGTCCACGTAGGTGGCCAGTTGCTGATCGGCCGCGGCATAGCCAAATCTCAGATAGCGGTCAGCTGGCTCCAGGGCCATCAGGTGCGCCAGAATTCTGGGGCGGTGGCGCGGCGCGAGTGAGCGCACCGGAATCCAATTGAATCTTGGGGCGCGCGGCAGCTGGGCTGCTGGTGCCGACGCGGTGTTGAGTACCGTTTCGGGCCGGCCATGCGCTGCGGTCGATAGGGTGTCGAACATCGTGGCGGTGTCCAAGTGCATCTCCAAATCAGTAGTAACCCTTATTATGCGACTCCGGCCAGTTTGGTGCGTGCGCTGCCGTACGCTGGCGCAGCGCAGCGCGGGTTAAGCCTGAAGCAGATGCGCTATACTGTCCGATTCACCCGTCAACGGCGGGGTGGATAGGGCAGTGCGCTCAACCAAGCTGGAGGCTGCAAAAACAAGCAGCGCCCTGCGTGGTGCGCCCCGGCCCGAGAGCACAGCCGTTTGATTGCATGCCTTGCCAGGCCCATTTGCGGCAGCAGGCGTGCACCCCCAGCGAGACCCTCATGAAGACCTTCAGCGCCAAACCGGCCGAGGTGAAGCACGAGTGGTTTGTGATTGACGCCACCGACAAGGTGCTCGGACGTGTTGCCAGCGAAGTGGCACTCCGTTTGCGCGGCAAGCACAA
>JANMYI010000729.1:0-2501 GCA_031381955.1 Burkholderiales bacterium | reverse complement strand
GTTCGACCACACCGCCAAGGAAGACCTGCCTTCGGGCGATGTCAAGTACCACCAGGGTTTCTCCAGCGACATCTCCACGCCCGGCGGCGCGGTGCATTTGTCGCTGTCGTTCAACCCCTCGCACCTCGAGATCGTCAACCCGGTAGTCGAGGGCAGCGTCAAGGCGCGGCTCGACCGCCGCGGCGACAAGACCGGCGCCCAGGTTCTGCCGGTACTCGTGCACGGCGACGCCGCCTTCGCCGGCCAGGGCGTGGTGATGGAGACGCTGGCATTGGCGCAGACGCGCGGCTACTACACCGGGGGCACGCTGCACCTGGTCATCAACAACCAGATCGGCTTCACCACCAGCGACCCGCGTGATTCGCGCTCGACGCTGTACTGCACCGACGTGGTCAAGATGATCGAGGCGCCGGTGCTGCACGTCAACGGCGACGACCCCGAGGCGGTGGTCTTCTGCACCCAATTGGCGATGGACTACCGACAGGAATTCAACAAGGACGTGGTGGTCGACATCATCTGCTTTCGCAAGCTCGGCCACAACGAACAGGACACGCCGAGCCTGACCCAGCCGCTGATGTACAAGAAGATTGCCCAGCACCCCGGCACGCGCAGGCTGTACGGCGAAAGACTGGTGGCGCAAAACGTGTTGGCTGCGGACGGACCGGACGAGATGGTCAAGGCCTACCGCGCCGCGATGGACGCCGGCAAGCACACGGTCGATCCGGTGCTGACCAACTTCAAGAGCAAGTACGCCGTCGATTGGTCGCCGTACCTGAACCGCAAGTGGACCGACGCGGCCGACACGGCTTTGCCGCTGGCCGAGATCAAGCGCCTGGCCGAGCGCATCACGACGATCCCGAAAGACTTCAAAGCCCATCCGCTGGTCGAGAAGGTGATCGCCGACCGCGCCGCGATGGGCCGCGGCGAAGCCAACGTCGACTGGGGCATGGGCGAGCACCTGGCCTATGCGTCGCTGGTGGCCAGCGGCTACCCGGTGCGGCTGTCGGGCGAAGATTGCGGCCGCGGCACTTTCGTCCACCGCCACTCGGTGCTGCACGACCAGAACCGCGAGAAGTGGGACGCCGGCATCTATGTGCCGCTGGAGAACGTGGCCGAGCACCAGGCCCCGTTCGTGGTCATCGACTCGATCCTGTCCGAAGAGGCGGTGCTCGGCTTCGAATACGGCTATGCCAGCGCCGACCCGAATACGCTGACGATCTGGGAAGCCCAGTTCGGCGATTTCGTCAACGGCGCGCAGGTCGTGATCGACCAGTTCCTGGCCTCGGGCGAAGTCAAGTGGGGCCGCGTAAACGGCCTGACGCTGATGCTGCCGCACGGCTATGAAGGGCAGGGGCCCGAGCACAGCTCGGCGCGCCTGGAGCGCTTCATGCAACTGGCGGCCGACAACAACATGCAGATCGTGCAGCCCACTTCGGCCAGCCAGATTTTCCACGTCTTGCGGCGCCAAATGGTGCGCTTGTTCCGCAAGCCCTTGGTGATCATGACGCCGAAGTCGCTGCTGCGGAACAAGGACGCCACATCACCTTTGTCCGAGTTCACAAAGGGCGAATTCAAGACCGTGATCCCGGAGCAGAACGCCGAGATCGCTGCCGACAAGGTCAAGCGCGTGATCGCCTGTTCGGGCAAGGTGGTGTACGACCTGATCAAGCGGCGCGACGAGAAGAAGGCCTGGGACGTCGTGATCCTGCGCGTCGAGCAGCTCTACCCCTTCCCGCACAAGGCGTTCACGGCCGAGCTGAAGAAGTTCCCCAATGCCACCGAAGTGGTCTGGTGCCAGGACGAACCGCAGAACCAGGGGGCCTGGTTCTTCGTGCAGCACTACATCCACGAGAACATGAGCGAAGGGCAGAAGCTCGGCTACGCCGGCCGCGCGGCATCGGCCTCGCCGGCCGTCGGCTACGCCCACCTTCACCAGGAGCAACAGAAAGCGCTGCTCGACCAGGCATTCGGCAAGCTCAAGGGCTTCGTGCTGAGCAAATAAAACCATCAAGAGACATTCATGGCCATCATCGAAGTCAAAGTTCCGCAGCTCTCCGAGTCGGTGGCCGAAGCCACCCTGCTGCAATGGAAGAAGCAACCCGGCGAAGCCATCGGCATCGACGAGATCCTGATCGAGGTCGAGACCGACAAGGTCGTGCTGGAAGTGCCGGCACCCGCGGCCGGTGTGCTCGTTGCGCATGTGGCTGCCGACGGCGCCACCGTCGTCGCCGACCAGGTGATTGCGCGGATCGAAACCGAAGGCATGGCCAGAGCCGTGGCGCCTGCGGCGGCCGCAGCGCCCGCAGCCGGTGCGGGAGTGGCGATGCCCGCCGCAGCCAAGCTGATGGCCGACAAGCAGCTCGCGCCGGGCTCGGTCGCCGGCACCGGCAAGGACGGCCGCGTGCTCAAGGGCGATGTGCTGGCGGCGGTGGCGGCGCCGAAGGCCGCAGCGCCGGCGGTTGCAGCCGCGCCCGCTGTGGCCAGACCGCTGCCTTCAGTGG
>JANMYI010000705.1:0-7927 GCA_031381955.1 Burkholderiales bacterium | reverse complement strand
ACTTTGAAGCCCAGAAGGTGCACAAGCTCGGCACCCTGAATGCCGACTTCCTGTGCGAGCGGCTGTTTGATTCGGCCAACCCCGCGGCCATGATGATGGAGCTGGCGCGGATCATGGGCCCCAGCCTGCTGCTGGGCAAAGTGCCCGAGCTGGGCGTGGTCATCACGCCCGCGCAGAAGAAGACCTTTGCCAGCCTGCGCGTGCTGGCGCGGCAAAAGGTCTGGATGCCGGTGTCGGCCGAGCAGAAGATCGGCGATTGGCTGGATCAAAAATATCGCAAGGAAGGGTTGATTGCCGAGCCCGACGGCCTGGCGCGCAACCTGCGCCCGCGCTTTGCTCAAACCCAGACCTTGCTGAACGACCTGGTGGCCCAGTTGCCGGCCGACAACCCCTACACGTTCAAGCTGGCCGTGACCGAAGAAACCGAGTCGAATGCCTATGTCAGCCCGGGCGGCTATGTCTACGTCACCAAAGGCATGCTGCAAGACAAGGCGCTGGACCGCAACGACATCGCGCTGCGCCTGGCGCACGAGGTGGCGCACCTGACGCGCCGGCATGCGCTGAAGGAGTACCAGGTCAAGGCCATCGACGCGATGGAGGTGTCCAAGACGCTGCGCCCGCTGCTCGACATCGCCAAAGACCCCGTCAAAGGCATGGAAGGCCTGTTCGGCACGATGACGGCGGTGCAACTGATGTTCCAGCGCTTCGACCAGGTGCAGGAGTTGGAAGGCGACGCCTGTGGCACCTACTTGCTGGCCCGCATGCCTGGCGTGGACGCCAAGGCCGCTGTGCAGCGCTTCATCGACGAGCGCCAGGGCACGGCCAGCGACAAGGGCTGGGGCGCGTCGCACCCCGCGCCGCAAGAGCGCGAATTGGTCATGACGGCGCAGATCGACCCGGCCAAGCGGGCCCGCGTGGCGCAGCTCAAGACCGGCGCCACCGCCTCGGCCGACGCGCCGGGCAAGACCCCCGCCATCGCCGCGCAAAGCACCAACCTCGACCAGTTGCCGCCCACCTCGGCCGGCGCGGCCGAGCCACCGAACAAGGCCAACCCCTTGAGCGGCCTGCTCAGCCGCGTCAAGCGCGCGCTGCCCAGCGGTGCAGCTTCAGCCGCCAGCGCCGCGCAGGTTGACGAATCGCGGCAGTAGGGTCGGCGCCACACAGGGCGGGGTGAAAGGTTGGCGCAGGAGGGCGGCGAAGCAGGGCGGCGAAGCAGGGCGGGCAACCGGGCAGGCAACACGGCGCGGGAATCCAGCCCGGTGGTCGCTTCGTAGAATCCGCCGTTCACGCCAACCGCCCACCCCGCCCGATGCTGAGCTTCCAGCAGATCATTCTGAAATTGCAGGCCTACTGGGCCGAACAGGGCTGCGCCTTGTTGCAGCCCTATGACATGGAAGTGGGCGCCGGCACCAGCCACACGGCTACGTTCCTGCGCGCCCTGGGCCCGGAGCCCTGGAAGGCGGCCTATGTGCAGCCCAGCCGGCGACCCAAGGACGGGCGCTATGGCGACAACCCCAACCGCTTGCAGCACTACTACCAGTACCAGGTGGTGCTCAAGCCCGCGCCGCTGAACATCCTGGAGCTGTACCTGGGCTCGCTGCAGGCGCTGGGGTTCGATCTGAAGACCAACGACATCCGCTTCGTCGAAGACGATTGGGAAAACCCCACCCTGGGCGCCTGGGGCCTGGGCTGGGAGGTCTGGCTCAACGGCATGGAAGTCACCCAGTTCACCTACTTCCAGCAAGTCGGCGGCATCGACTGCAAGCCACTAACGGGTGAGATAACTTACGGCCTGGAACGCCTGGCGATGTACCTGCAAGGCGTGGAAAACATCTTCGACCTGAGCTGGACCGCAGGCCTCACCTACCGCGACGTCTATCACCAGAACGAAGTCGAGCAAAGTGCCTACAACTTCGAGCACAGCGACGTGGCCTTCCTGCTCGGCGCCTTCAGCGCGCATGAAAGGCAGGCCCAGCACCTGATGACGCAGCACCTCGCGTTGCCCGCCTACGAGCAGGTGCTCAAGGCCGCGCACACCTTCAATTTGCTTGATGCGCGCGGCGCGATCAGCGTCACTGAGCGTGCCGGCTACATCGGGCGCATCCGCAACCTGGCGCGCAGCGTGGCGCAGAGCTACCTTGAAAGCCGCGCCCGCCTGGGCTTCCCGATGGCGCCGCGCCCGTGGGCCGATGCAGCGCTGGCGCAGTTGGCGCAGTTGGCGCAAGCCGCGCAGAAGAAGGCGGCCTGACATGACGACGCAAGCCCTGTTGGTGGAACTTCAAACCGAGGAACTGCCGCCCAAGGCGCTGCAGGGCCTGGGGTCTGAATTCGCGCGGTTGATCGTGGCCAGCCTGCAAGCCAGCGCTCTGGCGGCGGCAGGGGCCGAGTACAGCGCCTTCGCCACGCCGCGCCGGCTGGCCGTTCGCGTGCAGGGGGTGTTGGCGCACGCGCCGAGCCGCGCGCAGCAGACCAAGCTGATGCCGGTGGCCGTGGGCCTGGATGCGCAAGGCGCCGCGACGCCGGCCTTGAAGAAGAAACTCGCTGCGCTGGGGCTTGGTGAAGCCGTGCTGCCGCAGCTCAAGCGCCAGGGCGAGGGCAAGGCTGAGGTGCTGGTGCTGGACAGCATGCTCGCCGGCGCCACGCTTGCCGAAGGCCTGAACAAGGCGCTGGCCGAGATGCTGGCCAAGCTGCCCATTGCCAAGGTGATGCAGTACCAGTTGGCTGATGGCTGGAGCAGCGTTCACTTCGTGCGCCCGGCGCACGGCCTGGTGGCGCTGCATGGGGCGCAGGTGGTGGCGGTGCAGGCGCTGGGCTTGAACGCTGGCCGCAGCACCCAGGGCCACCGCTTCGAGGCGGCCACGCCAACCATCGAGATCAGCCACGCTGACGACTATGAGCACATCCTGGCCACGCAAGGTTCCGTGATCGCGAGTTTCACTTTGCGCCGTGCCGAGGTGCAGCGCCAATTGCAGGCCGCGGCGCAGACGCAGGGCCTGGTGCCGATTGACGACGAGGCGCTGCTTGACGAAGTCACCGCGCTGGTCGAGCGCCCCAACACGCTGGTCTGCCGCTTCGAGGACGAGTACTTGGCCGAGCCGCAGGAATGCCTGATCCTGACGATGAAGGCCAACCAGAAGTACTTTCCCCTGCTCGATGCGCAAGGCCGCCTGACCAGCCGCTTCCTGGTGGTGAGCAACATCGCGCCGGCCGACCCCAGCCGGGTGATCGAAGGCAACGAGCGTGTGGTGCGCCCGCGGCTGGCTGACGCCAAGTTCTTCTTCGACCAAGACCGCAAGAAGAGCCTGGCCGCCCGCGTGCCCGAGCTGGCCCGAGTGGTCTACCACCAAAAGCTCGGCACGCAAGGCGAACGTGCCTTGCGCGTGCAGGCGCTGGCGCAAGGCATTGCCGAGCAAATCGGCGGCGCCGCATTGGCGGCGGCGGCCGGCCGTGCCGCGCAACTGGCCAAGGCCGACTTGCTGACCGACATGGTGGGCGAATTCCCCGAGCTGCAAGGTGTGATGGGCGGCTATTACGCGCGCCATGATGGCGAGACCGAAGATGTGGCCTGCGCCATTGAAGATCACTACAAACCGCGCTTTGCCGGTGACAGCCTGCCGCGTGGCGCTGCCGGGTTGGCCGTGGCCCTGGCCGACAAGCTGGAAACGCTGGCCGGCCTGTTCGGCATCGGCCAGTTGCCCAGCGGTGACAAAGACCCGTTCGCGCTGCGCCGCCACGCGCTGGGCGTGACGCGCATGCTCATCGAAGCCGAGTTGCCGCTGGCTGTGCCGGCGTTGGTGGACGAGGCTTTCCGCGTCTTCCTCGCCGGCCACGGCCAAGCCCAGGCCGAGCTGCTGCAGTTCATGCTCGACCGCTTGACGGGCTACTTGCGCGAGCTGGGTTACTCGGCGCACGAGGTCGACGCCGTCACCGCGCTGCGCCCTGATGTCTGGGCCAGCTTGCCGCAGCGACTGGCCGCGGTGCGTGCCTTCGCCGCCATGCCCGAAGCGGCGGCGCTGGCCGCGGCGAACAAGCGGGTGGGCAATATCTTGAAGAAATCGGATGGCGCCGTGCCCACTGCGGTGAACGAGCAAGGCTTCACCGAAGACGCCGAGCGCGCCTTGAACGCGGCGCTGAGATTGGCCGGCGGCCGCGCCGACACCGCCTTCTTAACCGGCGACTACACCGGATCGTTGCGCGAACTGGCGGCTTTGCGCGCACCGGTGGATGCGTTTTTCAACGGCGTGATGGTCAACGCCGAAGACCCCGCCGTGCGTCACAACCGCCTGGCCTTGTTGGCGCAGTTGCAGAGCGCCATGAACCGCGTGGCCGACCTGTCGCGCCTGGAGTAATGATCCACCCCCTACGCGCTTCGCGCGCCTTCCGGCAGGCAGGCCGGAAGGCCTTCGCAGGCGATAAACAGTCCGACGGGACTGTTTCTCGTCCGGGCTCAGCCCCCTCTAGGGGGCAACGCCAGCGGCCCGGCAGAGCCGGTTCCGCGGCGTTCGCTTGGGCCGATCTGTTCCAGGCGTCGCCGCTGGCGGCTCGCGCCAATGGAAGTCTGAGATGAACCCAATCCTCAAGCTCGTGATCCTTGGCCGCGACGGCATCTTGAACGAGTACTGCGAAGACCACATCAAGTCGCCCCAGGAATGGACGGCCGTGCCCGGTGCGCTGCCCGCCGTGGCGCGGCTGAACCATGCCGGCTGGCACGTGGTGGTGGCCACCAACCAATCGGGCATTGGCCGCGGCATGATCGACATGGCCATGGTCAATGCGGTGCATGCCCACATGATCCGCGAGCTGCAAGCCGTGGGCGGGCGCATCGACGCCGTGTTCTTCTGCCCGCATGCGCCCGCCGAGGCGTGCGATTGCCGCAAACCGCTGCCGGGCATGATGCGCGACATTGCCCACCGCTACGGCGTGCACCTGGCCGATGTGCCGATGGTGGCCGACACCGAACGCGATGTGCTGGCCGCCCAGGCCGCCGGGTGCGAGCCGCACCTGGTGTGCACCGGGCGCGCCGCGGCGCTGGACGCCGCCCAGATCAAGAATCTGCAAAGCCAGGTGCCGCAACTGCAAATTCACGCTGACCTGGGCGCCTTTGCTGAACACCTGCTGGCGCGCGAGCCGAGCCCGGGTTCGCAACGCGAGGCGCTTTCGTGACCCGGCTGGGGTGGGGCCTGCGCTCGGCGCTGTTCGTGTTGTGGATGGCTGTGACCGTGGTGCCCTGGGCGCTGGCGGTGTTGCTGGTGTCGGTGTTCGTGCGCGGCAACACGGTGTACTGGATGTGTGCCAACTGGCTGGCCAGCGTGATCTGGGGCGCGCGCGTCATTTGCGGTGTGCACCACCGCGTGCAGGGCATGCAGCACCTGCCCACGGCCGAGCAGGGCATGGCCGCGGTGCTGCTGGCATCGAAGCATCAATCGACCTGGGAGACCTTTGCCTACCCGGCGCTGATGTCGCACCCGCTGGCCTACGTGTTCAAGCGCGAGCTGCTGCTGATCCCGTTCTTCGGCTGGGCCATGGCACGCATGGACATGATCCACATCGACCGCAGCAAACGCGCCGAAGCCTGGAACCGCGTCGCCTCGCAAGGCAAGCGCATCATGGGCAATGGCGGCTGGGTGATCATGTTTCCCGAGGGCACGCGCATACCGCGTGGCAAGCAAGGCACCTACAAAAGTGGCGCCGCGCGGCTGGCCATTGCCACCGGCAAGCCCATCGTGCCCATTGCCGTGACCTCAGCGCGCTGCTGGCCGCGCAAGAGCTTCCTGCTGCGCCCGGGCATGATCGACGTTTCCATCGGCCAACCGATTCCGTCGCAGGGCCGCCAACCCGACGAGCTGATGCGCGAAGTGCAAGCCTGGATCGAGGCCGAAATGCGGCGCCTGGATCCGCAGGCCTACGCGGTGGCTGCGGCCGGCGCCTGAGCGTTCAAGCCATGTCGCGCTCGCTGCCCGCTGCCGCACCCACCCCCGTGCAGGGTTCCTTGTTCGACGGTTGGGGTGACGCCTCGCCCACCGCCCCAGCGCCCGCCCCAGGCCCGGGCCCGGCCCTCGCGTTGGGCAGCAGCACTGCGGCGCCGTTATTGGCTGCCCCGGCCGGTGCGCCACGCAGCGCCCCCGGCCTGCACCTGGCCGGGCAATGGGTGGCCTACGACTTGCGGCGCAGCCGGCGGCGCAGCATCGGCTTCATGGTCGGGCCCGAAGGTCTGAGCGTGAACGCGCCGCGCTGGGTCAGCCTGGGTGAGATCGAAAGCGTCTTGCAGGCCAAGGCCAACTGGATCCAGCGCAAGCTCATGGAGCAGCGCGAGCGCGCGCGCCGCGTGCACGCCGCGCGCGTGGACTGGCGCGACGGTGTGGGCATTCCCTTCCTGGGCGAAACCGTGATCGTGGTGCTGGATTCGCGCGTCAGTGGCGCGCAACTGCAAAGTGCCGCTGCCCTGCCCGGCGTGCCGCACCTCACCTTGCACCTGGGCTTGCCGCAGGCGGCGGCGCCCGAGCAGATCCGCGACGCCGTGCAAAGCTGGCTGCAACGCCAGGCCCGGCGTGTTTTCGAGGAACGCTGCGCGCTTTTCGCGCCGCGCCTGGGCGTGCGCATGAAGCGCCTGAGCCTGAGCTCGGCGGCCACCCGCTGGGGCAGCGCGAACGCCGATGGCTCGATCCGCCTGAACTGGCGGTTAGTCCACTTTCGCCTGCCCACCATCGACTACGTGGTGGCGCACGAACTGGCGCACCTCAAGGAGATGAACCACAGCCCCGCGTTCTGGGGCGTGGTGCGCTCGCTGGTGCCTGAATACGAAGCGGCGCGCAGCCATTTGCGCGACGCCGTGTTGCCCGTGCTGGATTGAGCTTTGTCGAGCCATCACCCCGCGAATGAGGGGTGTGAAAGCCTCATCACTAAGAGGGATGTGCAGTGTTCGCAGCCCCATGCACACTGCCGCGCAACGCTGTCAACAGCCGCTCGCGCGGCCACGCCGGCCGAACAGGGACTGCACAGGGCGCCGCCAGAGCGCTTGGCACCGGGGCAGGGCAGCACACGCTGGCCCTTGCCTGGTGGGCGCTGCCACCCCTGCCTACTGAGCCACCCCCGGCCAGGGCCTTGCAAGCCAACCCGAAATCACCTCGCGGCCATGAGCCGAATTGGCTCGTGGCGCGGCGTCTAGGAGCAAGCCCACGCAGGCCACGCGGTCGCGTTCACTCCACCGGCTTGGCTCAAGGGCCAGTGCCCGACAACGTGGCCGCCTGGAAGCGCGTGGCCATCACCACCTTCGATCTTCAAGGCACTGGCGCAGATCATGGCCGGTGCCAAGTAGCAGCGGGCAGCGGGCACCTGGCAAAGGCCGACGCGGGCCCCGCCAGGGGCGGCTCGTATGATGGCGTTCACGTCAACGTCAACCCCACGGAGCCCGCGATGAACCTGCCCGGCCTGAACTTCCAGCTCGGCGAAGACATCGACGCGCTGCGCGATGCGGTGCGCGCCTTTTGCGATGAAGAAGTCGCACCGCGCGCTGCCGCCATCGACAAGACCGATCAATTCCCCATGGACCTGTGGCGCAAGCTCGGCGCCCTGGGCGTGTTGGGCATCACCGTGCCTGAAGCGCTGGGCGGTGCCGGCATGGGCTACCTGGCGCACATGGTGGCGCTGGAAGAGATCAGCCGCGCCTCGGCCAGCGTGGGCCTGAGCTATGGCGCGCACAGCAACCTGTGCGTGAACCAGATCCGGCGCAACGGCAGCGCGGCGCAGCAGGCGAAGTACCTGCCCAAGCTGATCAGCGGCGAGCACGTTGGCGCGCTGGCGATGAGCGAGCCCGGCGCGGGCTCTGACGTGTTGAGCATGAAGTTAAAGGCCCAGGACAAGGGCGGCTTCTACTTGCTCAATGGCAACAAGATGTGGATCACGAATGGCCCTGACGCCGACACCTTGG
>JANMYI010000768.1:0-4409 GCA_031381955.1 Burkholderiales bacterium | reverse complement strand
CCGCGCAGCCCGTGGCTGGCGCCGGCGCTGGGTGGCGTGCCACTTGATGGCGGCGTGCTGCCGCATTGGCTGGGCGCAGCCTGCATCAAGCTGCTCGCCCCCCTGGTGGCGCCTGACCTGGCGGCGCGGCTGCCGTTTGCGTTCTTGCTGGTGCTGGTGCTGGCGCTCACCTGGTACAGCGCCTTTCACCTGGCGCGCACCAGCGCGGCGCAGCCGCTGGCCTTTGCCTTTGGCGGCGAAGCCGAACCGGTGGACTACGCGCGCACCATGGCCGACGCCGCCTTGCTGGCGCTCATGGCCTGCCTGGGCCTGCTGCAGCTGGGGCACGAAACCACGCCTGAGCTGGCGCAACTGTTCGGCGTGGCGCTGTTCATGTGGTCGCTGGCGGCAGCGCCACACCGCGTGGCTGCGGCGCGCCTGGCCGCGGTGGCCGCGCTGGTGGTACTGGCCGGCAGCGGCGCACCCACCATGGCGCTGACCACCGGCCTGGCCGGCGCCACGGTAGCGGCGCTGTCGCGCTACGAGCAGGTGCGCGGCCACACCGCCTGGGTGCTCTTGGCGGCGCTGCTGGCCGCGGCAACAGGCTGGGCGACGCAAGCCTGGGCCTGGAAGTTAACGTTTGAAGCAAGCAGCGCGCAATTGATGCAGCTGGTGCGCCTGTGGGCCTGGTTCCTGTGGCCGGCCTGGCCCCTGGCAGCGTGGACGCTGTGGCGCTGGCGCCGCCAGCTCACCCACCGCCACATCGCCGTGCCGCTGGCCGGCGTGGCCGTGGCGCTGCTGGCCTGCGTGTGGATGGGCGGCTCCGACCGTGCCCTGCTGCTGGGTCTGCCCGGCCTGGCGGTGCTGGCGGCATTTGCGTTGCCCACATTGAAGCGCAGCACGGCCGCGGCGATCGACTGGTTTTCGATGTTCTTCTTCACGCTGGCGGCCATCACCACCTGGGTGATTTATGCCTCGTTGCACACCGGTGTGCCGGCCAAGCCGGCGGCCAATGTGGCGCGCCTCGCCGTGGGCCATGAACCTTTGTTTTCGGCCACGGCGCTGGCGCTGGCGGCAGCGGCCACACTGGCCTGGTTGTGGCTGCTGCGCTGGCGCACCGGCCGCAGTCAACAGGCCTTGTGGAAGAGCCTGGTGCTGCCCGCCAGCGGCGTGGCCCTGTGGTGGCTGCTGCTCATGACCCTGGGCCTGCCCTTGCTCGACTATGCCCGCAGCTCACGGCCCTGGGCCCAGCGCGTGGCGCGGCATGTTGATGCCAACGCCTGCGTGGCCGCCAAAGGCCTGAGCCCGGCACAGGTGGCGGCGCTTGAATACTTCGGCAAGCATCGCGTTGACGCCAAGGGTGACCCCCTGGCCAGCGGCTGCGCGCACTTCGTTGCGGTCAACCGCCAAGGCTTGGTGCCGGTGCTGCCGGGTTGGGCGTTGCAGGCCCAGGAACTGCGCCCGACTGATCGACAGGAGTTGACCCTGATCTACCGGCGGCGCTGAGCAGCGCCACGAGGTCGGGCGCTGCCTGGCGCAGGCGCGAGCCGGGCAGCAGCATGCTGAAGACCGAGCCGCGGCGCAGCTCGCTGTGCACCAGCAGCTCGCCACCGTGGCGCTGCATCACGTGCTTGACGATGGCCAGGCCCAGCCCGGTGCCACCGGTGTTGCGCGAGCGGCCTTGGTCGACCCGGTAGAAGCGCTCGGTCAGCCGCGGCAGGTGCTCGCGCGCCACGCCGATGCCGCTGTCGCGCACGTCGATCTGCAGCGTGCCGTGGGCATGCGCCACATACGACAGTTCCACCACGCCACCGGCTGGTGTGTAGCGCACCGCGTTGTGCAGCAGGTTGGACAAGGCACTGAGCAGCTCGGAGGCGTTGCCGGCCACCTCCACGCCCTTGGGTAGGCTGGCGCGTAACTCGTGGGCACCGCCCGACAACAAACGGGCGGTGGCCAGGGCTTCGGTCATGAGGTGGCGCAGGTCATGCCACTCGTTAACCTGCGGGCGCGCACCACCCTCCAACTGCGCCAGCACCAGCAAGTCGGCCACCAGGGCCTGCATGCGCTGGGCCTGCTCGTGCATCAGTTGCAACACGCGCTGGCGTTCGGCTTCGCTCAGCTCCAGGGTGCGAAGCGTCTCCACGAATCCGGCCACCACCGTCAGCGGCGTGCGAATCTCGTGCGACACGTTGGCCACGAAGTGGCGCCGCATGGTCTCTGTGCGCTCGCGCTCGGTCACGTCTTGCGTGATCACCAAGCGCGAACCCTCACCATAACGGCAGACATAAGCCGACACGGTGCCGCCGCCCGGCCCCTCGAACAGCGCCGGCGCGGCGTCGTCGCCCTGGGCCAGGCGCGCCACGAAGGCCGGGTGGCGTACCAGGTTCGTGGCGTGCTGGCCGGCGTCGCGTTGCGGCTCGAGCCCCAAGTGCGCAGCCGCGCGCCGGCTGCACCATTCGATGTGGTCGTTCGCGTCGAGCAGCAGCACGCCGTTGGGCGACGCTTCAATGGCATCGAGCAGATGCGCGTGGCGCTGCTGCTGGCGCACCAGCTTGGCTTCGCGCTGGCGCAGCGCGCGCTCGATGCGATCGGCCAGTTCCGCCCAAAGCCCCGCCTGGCGCGGTGCCGGGCCGTGCGCGCCGCGCTGCAGCCAGGCCACCACGCGAGCGGCAGCCAGGCTGTCCACCAGCACCCAGCCCGCCGCGCCCAGGCTGGCCCCCAGCGCCACGCCAAACACCTGCGCACCCAGCAGATGCATCAACCCCGCCCCGGCAGCGGCGCAAAGCAGCGTCATGGCCACACGCAGCGGCCAGAGTGAGTTCACGCCTGCGCCACCCAGAGGTAGCCTGCGCCACGCACGGTGTCGATGCGCTGCGCCTGGCCCGCCGCTTCCAGGTTGCCGCGCAGGCGCTTCACGTGCACGTCAACCGTGCGCTCTTCGATGTACACATGGTCGCCCCAGACCTTGTCGAGCAACTGCGCGCGCGAATGCACACGCTGCGGGTGGGCCATGAAGTAGTGCAGCAGCCTGAACTCCGTGGGCCCCAGTCGCAGCGTCACGGTCTGCCCCGCCGCGTTCACGCTGCTCACGCTGCGCGTGGCCGGGTCCAGGCGCAGGCCGTCGCTGTGAATCATCTCTTGCGTTGCTTCGGGCAAGCGCCGACGCAACAGCGCGCGAATGCGGGCCAGCAGTTCGCCAGGCGAAAACGGCTTGGTGAGATAGTCGTCGGCGCCGGCATCGAGCGCGGCCACCAGGTCGGCCTCGGCAGCACGGGCCGTGACCATGATGATGGGCACGTCACGCGTGCGCGCGTTGCCGCGCCAGCGGCGCGCCAGGCCCAGGCCGCTTTCGCCGGGCAGCATCCAATCAAGCAGCACCAGCGCCGGCAGCATGGCATCGAGTTCACGCTGCGCCTGCACGGCATCGGTGGCCAGCACCGGCTCGTGGCCGTGGTGACGCAGGTGCAGCGCGATCAACTCGGCGATGGCCGGCTCGTCTTCGACGATCAGGACGCGGCTCATCAGGCCTCACTTCAATGGTTAGCGAACGATGTTTTCGATGTCGGTCATCGCGTTGTGGCGCACGTCTTCGCCCTTGACGACGTAAATCACCGCCTCGGCCAGGTTCTTGGCATGGTCGCCCACGCGCTCTATGGCCTTGGCCACAAAGACCAGGTCGATGCTGGCCGAGATGGTGCGCGGGTCTTCCATCATGTAGGTGATGAGCTTGCGCAGCAGGCCTTCGAATTCGCGGTCGATCTGGTCATCATGCTTCAGCACATCGAGCGCGCGCTGCGTGTCCAGGCGGGCAAAGGCATCGAGCGCCTTGCGCAGTTGTGCCGTGGCCAGGCCGGTTTCGAATTCCAGGTCTGCCATGGGCAACCGCAGGTGGCTGGACACGCCGTTCCTGATCAACCGCTCAACGCTTCGGGCGATGCGCGAGCCTCGTCGCCCACGCGCTCCAGGTTGGCGATGGTGCGGCTCACCGCGATCAGCAGGCGCAGGTCGCGCGCCGTGGGCTGGCGCCGGGCGATGATGCGCGACAGGTCGCGGTCGATCTCGATCTCCATCTGGTTGATGCGCGCTTCTTCGCGCAGCACATGGGCGGCGCCGTCACCGTCGATGGCCATCAGCGCGGCCATGGCCCGTGCCACCTGGCTCTCGGCCAGGCCGCCCATTTCGAGCACGCGGTTGGAAATGCCGGCGAGTTCGGCGTCGAACTGCGATGAAAGGTGTTTGTCAGTCATGGTCATCCGAATCGCCCTGTTATGTAGTCCTCGGTCTCCGACTTCTTTGGCTTCATGAACAGCTCGGCCGTCGGCCCGAACTCGATCAAGCTGCCCAGGTACAGGTAGGCTGTGTAGTCCGACACCCGCGCCGCTTGCTGCATGTTGTGGGTGACGATGGCCACGGTGTAGTCGTGCTTCAAC
>JANMYI010000741.1:0-3791 GCA_031381955.1 Burkholderiales bacterium | reverse complement strand
TCGACCTCGAACACCAGCGTGGCGTTGGGCGGGATCACCCCTCCCGCGCCGCGTGCGCCGTAGCCCAGCTCGGCCGGAATCAGCAGCACGCGCGTGCCACCCACGCACATGCCTTGCACGCCTTCGTCCCAGCCGCCGATCACCTGGCCGCCGCCCAGCTCAAACCTGAACGGTTGGCCACGGTCTTTGCTGGAATCGAACTTGGCGCCACGCCCGTCGGGGCGTTGCGGGTCGTGCAGCCAGCCGGTGTAGTGAACTGAAACGTTGGCGCCGGCCTGCGCGGTGGCGCCGGTTCCGGCCGTGGTGTCGTCGTACTGAAGGCCCGAGGCGGTGGTGATCATGTTGCGTCCTGTGCGTTGAGAAAAGCGCGCGATGATGCCATTGCTTCGGCACCCCTTTGACTCAGCCAGCGCGCGGCCCACAGCGGCATCGTGGCTTGCAGCCAATCGGCTGTGTTGGCGGCCAGCACAGGCGGCAGGCCCAGCACTTGCGCGGCTTGCTGCAAGGCCTTGATCGGGTTGTGCAAGTCCAGCGCAGCGGCGCCGTTTTGCTTGGAGAGTTTTTCACCGTTGGCCGCCAGCACCAGCGGCACATGCAGGTAGCTGGGCGTGGGCAAGCCCAGCGCGCGTTGCAACCAGACCTGGCGCGCCGTGTTGTCGGCCAGGTCGGCGCCGCGCACCACGTGCGTGACACCCTGACGCGCATCATCCACCACCACGGCGAGTTGATAGGCCCAGGGCCCGTCGGCACGCTTGAGCACGAAGTCGCCCACTCCACGCGCCACGTCTTGCTGCTGCGCACCCAGGCGGCGGTCTTGCCAGGTGACCAAGCTGTCGTGCTGCGCGCGTTGCGTGAGCATGCGAATGGTGCGCGCCGGGCGGCCATGCAGGCCGGTGCGGCAGGTGCCGGGGTAGACGCGGTCTTCATGCCGCTGGCGCTCCAGGCCCAAGCCCAGCCACACCTCGTCGATTTCGCGCCGCGTGCAGCCGCAGGGGTAAGCCCAGCCCTGCGCCAGCAACTGTTGCAGCGCGGCTTCATAGTCCGCACCTTGTTCGCTCTGGCGTTGCGGGGGCTCGTCCGCCTGCAGGCCCAGTTGCGCCAATTGACCCAGGATGATTTCTTCCATGCCGTGCGGGCAGCGCGCCGCATCAACGTCTTCGATGCGCACCAGCCAACGCCCGCCTTGCGCGCGCGCAGCCAGCCAACGGGCCAGCGCTGCCACCAGCGAGCCGGCATGCAGCGGCCCGGTGGGCGAAGGCGCGAAGCGGCCCACGGGGGGCGTGGGCAGGGTGGCGGCAGGGTTCATGCACCACCATCGTAGGCCAGGCCACCTGGCGCTTTACAGTGCGGCTTTGTCCACGGAGAAAGCCCATGCTCACCCTGCGCAAAAGTGCCGAACGCGGCCAGGCCGACCACGGCTGGCTGAACAGCCAGCACAGCTTTTCATTCGCCGACTACCAAGACCCGGCGCACATGGGTTTTGGCAACCTGCGCGTGATTAACGAAGACCGCATCGCGCCGGGCACGGGTTTCGGCACCCATGGCCACCGCGACATGGAAATCGTCAGCTACGTGCTCAGCGGCGCGCTGGCGCATGAAGACAGCCTGGGCACCAGCGGCGAGCGCGGCATCATCCGCCCCGGTGATGTGCAGCGCATGAGTGCCGGCACCGGCGTGCGCCACAGCGAGTTCAACCACTCGGCGGCTGACCCCACGCACTTCCTGCAAATTTGGCTGCTGCCGCGCCGCGCAGGCATTGCGCCGGGCTACGAGCAAAAGCAATTCACTGAAGCTGACAAACGGGGCCGCCTGCGCCTGGTGGCCAGTGAAGACGGCCGCGACGGCTCGATCACCGTGCATGCCGATGCGGCGTTGTATGCCGGCTTGCTGGATGGCGCTGAGCAAGCGCGCCTGAACTTGCACCCGGGCCGCCTGGCCTATGTGCACTTGATTCGCGGCGCGCTGGACGTGAACGGCACCCCCTTGCAAGGCGGCGATGCGGCCCTGCTGCGCGATGAAAACCAGGTGGTGTTGAGCGCCGCCGCGAACGCCGAGGTGCTGGTGTTTGATCTGGCGCCTTAAGGCGGGCTTCAGTCGAGCGTGAGGGAAGCCGGCGCGGCAAACACCGCGTCCAGCACATGGCACAGCGCGTGATAACTGATGAGATGAGCTTCCTGGATGCGTGCCGTGGCCACCATGGGGGCCACCACGGCGCAGCCCACCATGGCGGCCAGCTTGCCACCGCTGCCGCCGCAGAACGCCAGGGTGTGCAGGCCCAGCTCGCGGGCGCGCTGCATCGCCGCCACCACGTTGGCTGAATTGCCGGAGGTGCTCAAGCCCCAGGCCACATCGCCCGGCCGGCCCAGGCCTTCGATCTGGCGCGCGAACACCGTTTCAAACGCGTAGTCGTTGCTCCAGGCGGTGAGCATCGAGCTGTCCACCGTCAACGCCAGCGCCGCCAGGGCCGGGCGTTCGCGCTCGAAGCGGCCCATCAGTTCGGCGGCAATGTGTTGCGCATCGGCCGCCGAGCCGCCATTGCCGAAGATCAACACCTTGCCGCCCGCGCGCAGGGCACGTGCCAGCAGCAGCGCCGCGCGTTCGAGTTGGCTCAGGTAGTTTGGATCGTTAAGTGCCAGCAAGCCCTGCGTGGCGTGCCGTAGATCCTGGCGCAACAGTTCGGTGAGTTCGCTCATGGGCGGATGCGTGTCCATTGAAGGAAGGCCAAAAAACGCTGCCGGGCAACCGGTTTCGCGCTGGCGAATCCGCGCGATGAGCTGGGTGGATGAATGGCCGGGCAGGAACGGCAGGATACGCACCTCGCCGCCGGCGGCGCGCACGGCCTGGCCGCCGGCCACCTGCTCGGCGGTGTAGTCGCCGCCCTTGACCAGCACATGCGGCAACAGCGCGCTGATGAGTTGCTCGGGCGTGTCTTCATCGAAGGCCACCACGGCATCCACCGCGCCCAGCGCGGCCATCATGGTGGCGCGGGTGGCCAGCTCGTTGATCGGCCGTAGCGGGCCTTTCAGGCGCTGCACGGAAGCGTCGGTGTTCAGCGCGACGAGCAGCGCGTCGCCCAGCGCGCGCGCCTGTTGCAGGTAAGCCAGGTGGCCGGGGTGCATCAGGTCGAAGCAGCCATTGGTCATCACCACTTTGTGGCCCAGGGCCTTTTGCTGCGTCATCCAGGCCTGGGCCTGCGTGGCATTCATGGGCAATGCCTGTTCCGCGGCATGGGCGCGTGCGTCCTGGGCGTCAAGCGCCGCCAACGCCTCGCGCAGCTCGGCCGCGCTCACGGTTTGTGCGCCCAGCTTGCCCACGGCCACGCCGCCGGCGGCGTTGGCCGCGCGCACGGCCAGCGGCCAGGCGGCGCCGCTGGCGCGCAGCACGGTCAGCGCGGCGATGACGGTGTCGCCCGCGCCCGAGACATCAAACACCTGCCGCGCCTGCGCGCGTTCATGCAGCACCTGGCCGGGCAGGAACAGAGTCAAGCCTTCTTCGCTGCGCGTGACCAGCAGCGCCTGCAAGCCCAGTTGTTCGCGCAAGGTTTGAGCCTTGTCGAACAGCGCCGCGTCGTCGGCCCAGGCACCCACCACCGCGCGCAGCTCAGCGCGGTTGGGAGTGATGACGCTGGCGCCGGCATAGCGCGCATAGTCGTCGCCCTTGGGGTCGACAAAAACCGGCTTGCCCGCTTGCCGAGCGCTGGCAATCAACCGCGCCACATGCTGCAACGCGCCCTTGCCGTAGTCACTCAGCACCACAGTGTCGTGCTGCGCCAGCAAGCTTTCGAACGCGGC
>JANMYI010000708.1:0-12360 GCA_031381955.1 Burkholderiales bacterium | reverse complement strand
TGCACGCCGGGCTCGCTCTGGATGCGCGTGTCGTCGTCGGCAAAGACGAACAGTTCGCCGCCGCGGGCGCGCACTTCCTGCAAATTGCTCTTGAGCTTGTCCACCAGCGCATCGTTCGGCGCCACGGTCACCACCGGCATGGCGGCAGTCACCAGGGCCAGCGGGCCGTGCTTCAGCTCACCAGCGGGGTAGGCCTCAGCGTGGATGTAACTGATTTCCTTCAGCTTCAACGCGCCCTCCAGCGCAATCGGGTAGTGCAGCCCGCGGCCCAGGAACAAGGCGTTCTCCTTGCGCGCGAAGATCTCGGCCCAGGCGATGATTTGCGGCTCCAGCGCCAACACGGCCTGCACGGCCACGGGCAGGTGGCGCAAGGCCTTCAGATGCACGGCCTCTTGCTCCGCGCTCAACCGGCCGCGCACTTGCGCTAACGCCAAGGTCAACAGGAACAGGCCGACGAGCTGGGTGGTGAAGGCCTTGGTGCTGGCCACGCCCACTTCAACCCCGGCGCGGGTGATGTAGGCGAAGCGGCATTCGCGCACCATGGCGCTGGTGGCCACGTTGCAGATGGTCAACGTGTGCGCCATGCCCTGTGCACGCGCATGTTTGAGCGCGGCCAGGGTGTCGGCGGTCTCACCGCTTTGGCTGATGGTCACCACCAGCGTGCGCGGGTTGGGCACGCTGTCGCGGTAGCGGTACTCGCTGGCAATCTCCACTGATGTGGGAATGCCGGCGATGGCCTCAAGCCAGAACTTGGCGGTGGAGCCCGAATAAAAGCTGGTGCCGCAGGCCAGGATCAACACCTGGTCCACTTCCTTGAACACGTTGTACGCGCCGTCGCCGAACAGCTCGGGCGAGATGCTGGCCACGGCATCGAGCGTGTCGGCAATCGCCTTGGGCTGCTCGAAGATTTCTTTTTGCATGTAGTGCCGGTAGGGCCCGAGTTCGGCCGCGCCGCTGTGCGCCAGCACGGTGCGCACGGCGCGCTGCACGGGCCGGTAGCCGCCCTCGGGCGTGCGCGCGCTGATCCAGGTCTTGCCCAGTTGCACATCGACCACGTCGCCTTCTTCCAGGTAAGTGATCTGATCCGTTACCCCGGCCAGGGCCATGGCGTCGCTGGCCAGGAAGTTTTCGCCCTGGCCAATGCCCAGGATCAGGGGCGAGCCTTCGCGCGCGCCCACCACGCGCTGCGGCTCGTCACGGCAAAACACGGCAATCGCGTAGGCGCCGCGCAGGCGCAAGGTGGCGCGCTGAACGGCGTCGAACAGGTCGCCGTCATACAGGTGGTTGATGAGGTGGGCAATGACTTCGGTGTCGGTCTGGCTGGTGAACTCAAAGCCCTTGGCCTGGAGTTCGGCGCGCAGCTCGTCGTGGTTTTCGATGATGCCGTTGTGCACCAGGGCGATACGCTGGTTCGAGAAATGCGGGTGCGCGTTGCGCACCGCCGGCACGCCGTGGGTGGCCCAGCGGGTGTGGGCGATGCCGGTGCCGGCGCTGATGTGATCAGCATCGACCTGCGTCTGCAATTCGCCCACCCGCGACGTGCTGCGCGCGCGTTTCAGCTCGCCACCCTGGTGCACGGCGACGCCGCAACTGTCGTAGCCGCGGTACTCCAGCCGCTTCAGGCCTTCAATGAGGATCGGAACGATGTTGCGGGTGCTGACGGCGCCGACGATGCCACACATGGGTTTGCCTGAATGGGGTGTTGGGGTGGCGCGATGCTAGTGATCAAGCTGTGATCAATGGGTTCAAAAAAATCACATCCATGAAATATATGACCGTTCATAATTCACACGAAGACAATAACTCCATAAACGCATTGAAAATGGCTAAAAATTCCACCAATAAGATAGAACTAGATCGCTCGGACCTGCGGCTGCTTGAGCTGTTGCAGCGCAATGCCGCGCTGTCGAACCTGGAACTGGCCGCCGCGGTGCACACCTCGCCGGCCACCTGCCTGCGCCGGGTTCGCCGCCTGGTCGAGGCGGGTGTGATCGAGCGCCGCGTGGCGCTGCTGTCGAGCGACAAGCTCGGCCACGGCCTGACGGCGCTGGTTGAAATCACGCTCGACCGCCAGGGCGACGAGCACCAGCAGGCCTTCGTGGTGCGCTGCGTGGCCGAGCCCGCGGTGCAGCAGTGCTACCGCGTCTCGCCCGGGCCAGAGGTGATGCTGGTGGTGTGGTGCGCCGACATGCCGGCCTACCAGGCCTTGGTGCAGCGCCTGTTCACGCAAGATGCGAACGTGCGCCTGGTGAAAGCCTTCTTCAGCGTGCAGCGCGCCAAGTTCGAGCCCGCCATCGGCTTGCCGGCGCCGCGCTAGCCGGGCAATGCAGCGGGCGTTGCAGCTCTCAAAATCACCAACCCCTTGAGGTAAGCGCCCTCAGGGAACAGCAGCGTACTGGGGTGGTCGCAGGCGGCTTCCAGGCGGTGCAGGATGGCGCCGTCAACTTCGGCATCCATCGCCGCGCCGGCCACGATCTTGTGGAACAGGTCGGGGCTGATGCCGCCCGAGCACGAGAACGTGAACAACAGGCCGCCCGGGCGCAGCGCCTGCAACGCCAGGCGGTTGATGTCTTTGTAGGCACGTGAAGCGCGCTCGGCGCTGGCCGCGTTGGGCGCGAACTTGGGCGGGTCGAGCACGATGGCATCGAAGCTGCGGCCCCCCGCCAGCATGACGCGCAGCGTCTTGTTGACATCGGCATCCAGGAATTCATGCGCCGCGGCATCAAAGCCGTTGCCGGCCACATGGGCGCGCGCGGCTGCGAGCGCCGGGGCAGACGAATCCACGCTGGCCACCCGTTTGGCGCCGCCGGCCAGCGCGGCCAGCGTGAAGCCGCCGGTGTAGCAGTAGGTGTTCAACACCTCGGTGCAGCCGAACTGGCGCACCAGCTTGGCAAACAGGGCGCGGTTGTCGCGCTGGTCGAGGTAGTGGCCGGTCTTGTGGCCTTGCGCCACATCCACCTGCATCTGCCAGCCGTGCTCGTGCATAGGCACCACGGTGGGCCCGCTGCCGCGCAGCCAGCCGGTGGCTTCGGGCAAGCCTTCCTGCGAGCGGGCGCTGGCGTCAGAGCGTTCATACAGCTTGGTGCAGCCGGTGGCGGCGCACAGGGCGTCGGCGATCAGGCCCTTGTGGCGCTCCACGCCGGCGCTGCCGAATTGCGCGCACAGGGTGTCGGCGTAACGATCCACCACCAGGCCGGGCAGGCCGTCGGCCTCGCCATGCACCAGGCGTTGCGCGTTGCTGTCCAGCGCCAGGCGCGCGCGCAGCGCCACGGCTTGTTTGACGCGGCGGGCGAAGAACGCGGCGTCGATGCGCTCGTGCTCATCAAAGCTCCACACGCGCACGCGCAAGGTGGATTCGGCGCTGTAGGCGCCCCAGGCCAGGAAGCGGCCTTCGCTGCTTTCCACGCGCACGGTTTCGCCGCTGTCGGCCCGGCCCTTGGCCACGCTGCCTTCAAAGACCCAGGGGTGGCGGCGCAGCAGCGAGCGTTCGCGCTCAGCGCGCAAGGTGATGGTTTTCATGCGGCGCATTGTCCGGCGCGCCGCCGAGGCGCCGGCTGCCGGCGGCGGCGGGCTTAGGGCTCGGGGCTGATCAGGTCGAAGCCGCGCGCGGCGTGCGCTCAGCGCTTCTTGGCGCGCGGGTGCGCCGCGTCATACACCTTGGCCAGGTGTTGATAGTCCAGCCGCGTGTAGATCTGTGTGGTGCTGATGCTGGCGTGGCCAAGCAGCTCTTGCACGGCGCGCAAGTCGCCGCTGGACTGCAACAAGTGCGAGGCAAAGCTGTGGCGCAGCATGTGCGGGTGCACCGACGTGGGCAGCCCCGCATGCAAGGCCAGCGCCTTGAGCCGCGCGCGCACGCTGGCCGCGCCAAAACGCTTGCCGTTGCGCCCGACGAACAACGCCGCCTCGTCGCCACGTGCCCACTGCGTGCGCAGCGCGATGTATTCGCCCAGCGCCGTGGCCGCCGCCGCGCCCAGCGGCACGCTGCGCCGTTTGCCGCCCTTGCCCAGCACATGCACCGTGGCGTCGGGCAGGTCGACCCAGCCGGCGGCACCAGGGTGGGCTTGTGCATCCAGCGCCACCAGTTCGCCCACGCGCAAGCCGCTGCCGTAAAGGAGTTCGGCGATGGCATGGTCGCGCGCCCGTTGCACGGGTGACGCGCCCTGCGGCTCGGCGCTGGCCAGGGCCACGGCCTGGTCCACCGCCAGCGCCTTGGGCAAGGGCTTGGCGGCCTTGGGTGCACGCACGCCGACCACCGGGTTGAGCGCGACCAGGCCTTGCGCGCCCCACCAGCGGTACAGGCCGCGCCAGCCCGACAGGATGATCGCCATGCTGCCCGGTGCCAGCCCTTGCACGCGCATTTGCCCGGCCCAGCGCCGCACGTGGTGGGGTTGCACCTGCGTGAGATCAACGCCAGCCTGTTCGGCCTCGGTTTGCAAGCGCTGCAGCGCCGAGCGCATCAGCACCAGGCTGCGCGGCGCCAGGCGGCGCTCGACCTTCAGGTGCTCGAGGTAGCGCTCTAGCTCAGGGCTGAGCGCGGGTGCGGTCACTGGAGTACCTTCGTGCTGCGCACTGCGGTATTCGCCTTTCGGGCGGCCGGGCAGGCTCATAAGGCAACCTCCGCGCTGCGCACTGCGGTATTCGCCTTGGGGACGGCCCGGCGGCTCATGGCCGCAGCGTCAACCCTGCGGCAACAAGCGGCACAGCGCCGCACTGGCCAGATCGCCGATGCGTTCAAGGAACTCGGTGCCCATTTCGGCCGAATAACGCGCCGGGTCGGGTGAGCCCAGCACCAGCATGCCGAAGGCGCGCGCTTCGTCGGGCGCGCGCAGCGGAATCATGGCCACCGACAACACGCTGGCCGCATCACCCAGCCAACGCGTCGCCTCAAAGTCAGCGTTCACGCCGCAGTAGGGTTGGGCCAGGCTGCTGGCGAAAGTTTTGACATCGTCACTCACGGTGGCTGCGAAATCTTCAGCGCTGTATTGCGGCAAAGCACCCCAGACGCGCAGCGCGGCTTGCGGCACCATGAAGCGGCCTTGCAGGTCGGCCAGCAGGCAGCGCGGCAGATCGTTCGCGTGCACCGTGAGCAACATGCCGCGCGACCAGGCGTGCAGCCGGTCGGCGATGACCATGTTGTCTTGCCCGGCGCGCAGCATTTCGATGATCTTGCGCTCCAGCCCCTTGATGCGTTCGCGCAGCATTTCCATCTGCCGCTCTTGCAGCGAGACGGCGCGCTGGCCGTGCGGGCTGGTGAGCTGCACGCTGGCCAACAGTTCGGCATGGCGGTCGAAGAAGCCCGGCGTGTTGGCCAGGTAGTTGGCGATGTCGCTTTCCGTGATGCCTGCAATGCTCAAAGTTCTATCTCCCCTTCAAAAACCGTTTGTGCCGGGCCGGTCATCAACACCGGCTCGCCGGGCCCGGCCCAGGCGATGGTGACGCTGCCGCCGCGCATGTGCACGTGCACCTGCGCGGCCAGCAGGCCTTGCTGGATGCCGGCCACCACCGCAGCGCACGCGCCCGTGCCGCAGGCCAGGGTTTCGCCGGCGCCGCGTTCGAACACGCGCAGCTTGATGGCGTCGCGCCCTAACACCTGCATGAAGCCGACATTGACTTGCTGCGGGAAGGCATCGAGCACTTCCACCTCAGCGCCGAGGGCGACCACGTCGGCGGCGTCAACATCAGCCACTTGCATCACCGCATGCGGGTTGCCCATGGACAACACAGCCACTTCAACGCGGCCTTCTTCAACGCTGTTGTCGATCAACTCCAGCGGCCACAGCTCGCAGGCCTGCACGCGCCGCGGCACCAGGCCCTGGGGGTTGAACGGCACCTGCTCATGCTCGAAGCGCGGCGCACCCATGTCCACGGTGACGCGGCCATCGGCATGCGCATGCAGCTCGATCACCCGGTTAACGGTCTGCACCTTGATGCGCGGCTGGCTGCTCAAGCCCTTGTCGTGCACGTAGCGCACGAAGCAGCGCGCACCGTTGCCGCAATGCTCGACCTCGTCACCGCTGTTGTTGAAGATGCGGTAGCCGAAGTCGATGCCCGGGGCGGGGCTGGGTTCGACGATCAGGATCTGATCAGCGCCGATGCCGAAGTGGCGGTCGCCCAGGCGGCGAAACTGCTCGGCGCTCAGCTCGATGCGTTGGCGCGTGGCATCGAGCACGACGAAGTCGTTGCCCGCGCCTTGCATCTTGGTGAAGCGCAATTTCATGGGCCGATTATTGCTGCTGGGTTACTGCGGTGTCAGTCGTACAAAGGCGGCTGCCCCGGCGGGCGGGTCTTGAAGCGCCGGTGCACCCACAGGTATTGCGCCGGGTCTTGCAGGATCTGCGACTCGATCCACTCATTCATGCGCCGGGCATCGGCCTGCGCATCGGCAGTGGGCCAATCCGGCCAGGGCTCCAGGAAGCGCACGCGCCAGCCCTGGCCGCCGGGCAGGATGTGCGCCACCACCGGCTGCACCAGCATGTTCAGGGAACGCGCCATGCGCGACGGCGCCAGCAGCGTGGCCGCGCTGACACCGAAAAAGGGCACGAAAGCGGCGTCCTTGGCGCCGAAGTCCATGTCGGGCAAATTGAAGAAGGCGTGGCCGCGGCGAATCGCGCGCACCAGCGGCAGGGCGGTTTCCTGGCGCGCGAAGACCTGGCCCAGGCCGAAGCGCAGCCGGCCGCGGCGCATGGCGGCATCCAACACCGCGTTGCTCTGGGCCTGGTAGATCGACACCACCTCGCGGCGCTGGAACAACTGCGTGGCCACGCCGGCCACATCGAGCGCCAGGAAATGTGGAACCAGCCACATCACCGGGCGCTGGCTGCGTTCGGCCAAGTGAACATCGCCTTCCACGGTGATCAGCCCCTTCAGCCGCTTGGGCGCGGCGTACCACAACAGGCTGCGCTCGAGCAAGCTGCGCCCGAGCCAGGCAAAGTGTTCACGCACCAAGGCCTGTTGCTGCGCCACGCTCAAATGCGGCAGGCACAGCGCCACGTTGCGCCGGGCCACGGCGCGCCGGGCGCGGCCGAACACGTGCAACACCGAACCCAGGCCGCGGCCCAGCGCTGCCAGCACGGGCAGCGGCAAACCGTGCAACAGCCACAACAGGCCCAGCAGGGCACGCGCAGGCAGTTGCTTCATTTGCCTCATGCCTGGCGCGGTGCTTTGTAGCGGTGATAGCCCCACAGGTACTGGGTTGGGCATTCGGCAATCACGGCCTGCATGTTGCGGTTCATCACTTCAGCGCCGCGCTTCAGATCGGGAGCGCCCGTGCCATCAGGTGCCGATTCAGGCAACGGCTCGGCCAGCTCGCGCACATGCAGCACATAGCCGCGCCCGGCGTCTAACCGCTCACACCACAGGACGCCGACCTGCGCCCCGGTTTGCTGCACCAGCCGAGCAGCCAGGGTCATGGTGTAGGCGTCTTTGCCATAAAAAGGTGCCCACACGCCCAGGCCTTGCGGCGGCACCTGGTCGGGCAGCAGGCCCACGGTCTGGCCCTGTTTCAATGCGCGCAGCATCTGGCGCACGCCGGCCAGCGTGGCCGGCGCGGTGGCCAGATGAGTGCGGGCCCGCGCGCTTTCCTCCAACTCACGCAGCCAGCGCTGGCGCGCCGGGCGGTACAGCACGGTCATCGGCTGCTGTGGGCCGAAGCGCTGCGCATAGCCTTGTGCCGCAACTTCGAAGCTGCCCATGTGCGGCGTCAGCAGCACCAGGCCGCGGCCTTCCTCCCGCCCCCGTTCAAGCCAAGCTTGCATCAGCTCAGCGCCTTCCAATGCCACCGCGTCAGCCATCGGTGCATTGCGGTCGCGCAGCCACAGCCGCGGCAATTCGCTCACCAGCTTGCCGGCCTGCGCCACGGCCGCGCGGCGCTGGCTGGCGTTCAACCCGGCCAGGGCGCTGTTCTCGCGCAGCCGCTGGCGGTAGACGGGCGAGGCCGCGTAGCCCACCCAGCCCAGCACCGCACCCAGCGCGTGCAAAAGCCACAGCGGCCAACGGGCAAGGATGCGAACCAGGGTGAGCATGCTTCCTATAATCAGCGGGTCGCCGAGTTATGAACTACTTGCGGGGCGACATTAACCAATACCGCTAAAGCGTTCGCCGAATCGTTCTCAATGGTCAGGCCGGCAACGCACTGTGCAATCGACCTAGGAGCATTCAATTGGCGAACGACTTTCTCTTCACGTCGGAATCGGTTTCAGAAGGGCACCCCGACAAGGTGGCCGACCAGATTTCAGACGCCATTCTCGACGCAATCTTCAAGCAAGACCCGCGCAGCCGCGTGGCCGCGGAGACGCTGTGCAACACCGGCCTGGTGGTGCTGGCCGGTGAGATCACCACCAACGCGCACGTCGACTACATCCAGGTGGCGCGCGACACCATCAAGCGCATCGGCTACGACAACACCGAGTACGGCATCGACTACAAAGGCTGCGCCGTGCTGGTGGCCTACGACAAGCAAAGCAACGACATCGCCCAGGGCGTTGACCATGCCAGCGACGACCACCTGAACACCGGTGCCGGCGACCAGGGCTTGATGTTCGGCTATGCGTGCGATGAAACACCCGAGCAGATGCCAGCGCCCATCTACTACGCGCACCGCTTGATGGAACGCCAGGCGCAGTTGCGCAAGGATGGCCGCATGCCCTACCTGCGGCCCGATGCGAAGAGCCAGGTCACCATGCGCTATGTGGACGGCAAACCGCACAGCATCGACACCGTGGTGCTGAGCAGCCAGCACGCCCCGGAATACAGCCTGGGCCACAAGATGACCGATGCCTTTTACGAGGCCGTGCGCGAAGAACTGATCAAGCCCGTGCTGCCCAAGGAATGGCTGACTAACGATACGAAATACCTGATCAACCCGACCGGCCGCTTCGTGGTGGGCGGCCCGCAAGGTGACTGTGGCCTGACCGGGCGCAAGATCATCGTCGACACCTACGGCGGCGCCTGCCCGCACGGTGGCGGCGCCTTCAGCGGCAAGGACCCGAGCAAGGTGGATCGCAGCGCCGCTTATGCCGCCCGATATGTGGCCAAGAACATCGTCGCCGCCGGCCTGGCGCGCCAGTGCCAGGTGCAAGTGGCCTATGCCATCGGCGTGGCCCGGCCGATGAACATCACGGTCTACACCGAAGGCACGGGCATTGTTTCCGACGAGAAACTCAGCGCCATCGTGGCCCAGGGCGACATCTTCGACCTGCGCCCCAAGGGCATCATCCTGATGCTCGACTTGCTGCGGCCGATTTACGAAAAGACGGCGGCGTATGGGCACTTCGGGCGCGAGGAGCCGGAGTTCACGTGGGAGCGCACGGACAAGGTGGCGGCGCTGAGGGCCGCAGCGGGGCGCTGAGGACTGGGCGCACGGCGGCGTACCGCGGCGCACGGGCGGCCGCCTAGGCCAAGCGATCCAGCTCGCCTTGCAGCGCGGCCAACAGCAGCGGGAAGCTGGACGTCACGGTGTCGAAAACTACCTGGTGATCGACCGCGTCGTAGCCGTGCGCGATGCGATTGCGCATGCCCACTGCCAATGCGGCGTCGGCCAATCGCTCGCGCAGATCGGGAGAATCTTCAAGTGCGCGTCGGCACGCTTCCCCCACGATTTCGACCTGACGCTCGACGGCAGAGCGAATCAAGTCGTCGGCTCGGTACTCATCCAGCGACCGCCCGCCCAGGAATCGCAGCGCCAGCGTGGCAGCGTACAGCGCATCGTCAAGGTGCTTCGGCAGTCGCTCGGACATACAGGTCGCGCCGGCTGGCATCGACGGCCTTGCGCAGATGTGGGTTGCGGATCGGTTGGTTGGTCAGCAGGTCGACTCGGCGGCCCAACAGCGTCTCGAGCGCTTCGGCCAGACCTAGGTAGTGGCGTGCAATCGAAGTCTGTGCCTCCGGCTTGAAGGTGGCAATGAAGTCGAAATCGCTGCGTTCTGAATTGAAGCGCCCATCCGCCGCCGAGCCGAACACCTCGAGCCGCTCGACGCCATAGGCGCGACACAGCCTCGCAATGTCCTCTCGATGGTCGATCAGCGGTTGGGCGAGCGCGGCTGGCATGGCGGGATTATCGCGACGCGGGACTTGCAGCGCCAGCCTGGAGGCCAGCCTGGAGGCCAGCAACCAGCGCAGGATCTCGTCGTCGGCGTTCTCGCTGCTTTGCACGACGGCCTCAGGCCACGGCACCTGGCCCAAGCGCCGCGCGATACCGCGCCGCAGCGTCGGACACCTCTGCGAAGCTGCGGTACACGTTCACCGCGGACTCCGCGACAAGAATGTAGGCAGAGCCGATGACGCCTTGCGTTGCGACCGCTTCCTCCAGGCCCTTGACCACGGCATGGAGCTTGGGCATGTCGTCGCCGAGCCAGCGGACGATGCGCTCGACGCGGCGCTGCACGGTGCTTGACTCGGGCGGCTCCCCAAGCCCCATGAGTTCGTAGAGCTCGCCCACCTCGGTGACGATGTCGTGCTTCGTTCCGACCAGCACCGAACACACTGCTGAAATCCGACCTTGAAACGGCTCTGGCAACGCGAGCTTCGGCAGTTCGTCCTCGATGTACGTTGCACTTTCAAGCATCGAGTGCGCACACGCGCTTGCTGCCGACAGGAAGGCTTCGAGCGGTGGGTGGGCCATGGCGTTGAATGTTGAAGTGTTCAACCGAGCTTGGCACGTTCCAGATTCAACGCCAGCAGCCGGCGCAGGATCTCGTCGTCGGGCATCGCGGACGTCCAGTCGGCCCAGCTGTAGGCAGCGGCCACGGCGGCGTCAAGCGTGTCGTGCGCCTGCGCGAGCCAGGCCGGACGCTGGTTGTAGAGATTGGTCAGCGTGCGCTTGGCGAGATCCTTCTCGAAGCCGGGTTTGGCGACGATGCGGTCGGGGTACGGCGAGGTGGTCATGCCCAGCGGAACGACTTCGGGCACGCGCTCGCTCCATTCGGGCGGGTTGAGCCAAGCCTCGCGCAGATCGACCAGACGCTTGGTGGCGCGGGCAATGGCCACCGCGTGATCACGCACCGCGGGCGAGAGGCCGGCCGGGATCAGCGCGTCATCGGGCAGCGTTTCGGTGCGCTGGTGCGCGGTGTCGGCGGGGGTGAGGCCAGCGGGGAAGGGGAAGGTCTCAAAACAGCCCGCCACGTTGTAGACGGGCCTGCCCCCCTCGGCACCATCACCATGAACGCCACCCCAACGAACACTCCACGCGGCATGCGATCTGCTGGAAAGCAGACCAAGGGTCGTGTCGTCTGCACGCGCGATCGCAATCAAGCGTTGCTCAGGAAGCGCGGAACTTGGCAGCGCAACGAAGAGCCGATGCTTTGCAACCATTGGAGTCACCAAGTACCTTTGCAATCGGGACAGCGAAGATCGAAGGGCAGGTCGGGCTTCAGCGAAGCGCCACCAATACGTTCGATAGGCCTCGCGACGATTGACTACGCGCTCAGGCCGCACGACTGACTCGACATATGCATACAGAGCTTCATACAACGATGCTTCGGTCGCAAGCATCTCGCACCCGAAGTCAACAACCCACCGATCGGAGGAGCGATCCATGAGGTCCATGCCATTTACCAGTGGACGTAGCACGTCTGCATTCGATCGGCCATTCGGGTTCGGCAACTGCAACCAGTCGCGCGCCTGGGCGCCAGCCACGTCAAACCCGCCGTTGCGGGTCACACCCCTGAATGCTGAATCAATGTTGTCCCTCAGTTCGACTGCAAAGGTGCCAACACCCAGGCAGTTCAGCTGCCGTTCGGATAGGTCGGCGGCAATGGCGCCCACGTCTCGCCCGTCAAGCCGGCGTTCATTCACGCCGCGCCCAAAACAAGTAAGTGAAACTCGGACCGACGCACCATCGTTTACCCACGGTTCATCGCCCCACGCGCAAAAGATCGGCAATGCGTTCGTGACGCGCTTTAGCACGCGCACGTTGAACCCGGAGCGAATGGCCTGCGTCGCCACCAACCCCGCCCGCTGCAACGCGCCAGCCTCGATCTGTGCTCGCGCCCGCTCGAACCAGTAGCACACCAAATCCGCGCTACCTGGCACGCGCCCCTTGTAGGCCGCACGCAGCGCTTCGGTGTATGTATCGCCGAGTTCGCCGCGCATCTTCTTGTCGCCCACAAACGGCGGATTCCCCACCACTGCATCCGCCTTCGGCCATACCGCTTCACTGCCATCCGCGTTCATCAATGCATCGCGGCCTTCGATCTGATCCAGCGGCTCCAGCACCGGGTTGAGCTTGAAGCCGTAGCCGCGCTGCACGCGCCATTGCAGTTCGCCGATCCACACCGTCACGCGCGCCAGCTCGGCCGCATATTCATTCAACTCGATGCCGAGCACGTTGTGCGGGCCGGTGACGTCGTGCTGGCGCTCAAGGCC
>JANMYI010000677.1:0-3537 GCA_031381955.1 Burkholderiales bacterium | reverse complement strand
CCCGCCGGGTTCGCCCGAGCAAGACGGCGACCGCTACGTGGAGATCTGGAACAACGTCTTCATGCAGTTCAACCGCACTGACGACGGCGTGATGCACCCGCTGCCCAAGCCGAGTGTGGACACCGGCATGGGCCTGGAGCGCCTGGCCACCGTGCTGCAAGGCGTGCACAGCGTGTTCCAGGTCGACCTGTTCATGCGCTTGCTGGACGAAGCCAAGCGCGTGGTCGATGTGGCCGGCGCAAAAGACTGTGATCGTGAAGCCGCTTCGCTGAAGGTGATTGTCGACCACATTCGCTCCTGCGCCTTCACGGTGGCGGATGGCGTGATTCCGGGCAATGAAGGCCGCGGCTACGTGCTGCGCCGCATTGCGCGCCGCGCCATCCGCCACGGCTACAAGCTGGGGGCGCGCAAGCCGTTCTTCCACGCCCTGGTGGCGCCGCTGGCTGCCGAGATGGGCGAGGCCTACCCCGAATTGCGTCGCGACGCCGCGCGCGTGACCGAGGTGCTGAGGCAAGAGGAAGAACGCTTCTTTCAGACCATTGCCAATGGCATGGAGATTCTTGAAGAGAAGCTCAAGACGGTGGTGTCTCCCGGTTCAGTCGCCGTAAAGGGTCATCCGCCGACTGTGGCTATTTCAGGCCAGTCCGTGACTGTGGCCCTAACGGGCGTGGAGGCAAAGGGGCAGGTGGGCAATGTCGCTGCGGTAATTGACGGCGAGACTGCCTTCAAGCTGCACGATACCTTCGGCTTCCCGCTCGACCTGACGGCAGATGTTTGCCGCGAGCGCGGCGTGGCGGTTGATGATGCCGGCTTCAACGCCGCCATGACACGCCAGCGCGAACAGGCGCGCGCCGCGGGCAAGTTCAAGGTCGCGCAGGGTCTGGCCTACAGCGGCGCTGACACGGCCTTTCACGGCTACGAGCACCTGGTGTGCGAGCACAGCAAGGTCACGGCGCTGTATGTGGATGGCGCGAGCGTGAACCGTGCGCGGGCGGGCGACGATGTGGTGATCGTGCTCGACCACACCCCGTTCTATGCCGAAAGCGGCGGCCAGGTGGGTGACGCCGGTGAGCTGCGCAACCCGCGCGCCCGCGTGATCATCGAAGACACCACCAAGATCCAGGCCGCGGTGTTCGGCCACCAGGGCCGCATCGTCGAAGGCGAGGTCGAGGTGGGTGACGGCTTCATCGCCCGCGTCGACCCCGAGCGCCGCGCCAGGACCGTGCGCAACCACAGCGTCACCCACCTCATGCACAAGGCCTTGCGCGAAGTGCTGGGCGCGCATGTGCAGCAAAAGGGTTCGCTCGTGAATGCCGAGCGCACGCGCTTCGACTTTGCCCACAACGCGCCGGTAAGCGATGCGCAAGTGGCCCAGGTTGAGTCGATCGTTAACGCCGAAATCCTGGCCAACGCGGCCACCCAGGCCCGCGTGATGGCCATCGAAGACGCGCAGAAGTCGGGCGCCTTGATGCTGTTCGGCGAGAAGTACGGCGACGAGGTGCGCGTGCTCGACATCGGCAGCAGCCGCGAACTCTGTGGCGGCACCCATGTGCAGCGCACCGGCGACATCGGCCTGTTCAAGATCGTGGCCGAGGCCGGCGTGGCCGCGGGCATACGCCGCATCGAGGCGGTCACGGGCGGCAACGCCCTGGGCTATTTGCAGCAGCTTGAAGGCACGCTGGGCGGCGTGGCATCGCAACTGAAGGTGACCCCGGCTGAATTGCCGCAGCGCGTGGGCGCCATGCTCGACCAGGTGCGTGCGCTGGAGCGTGAAGTGAGCGCACTCAAAGGCAAGCTGGCCAGTTCGCAGGGTGATGAACTGTTGGCGCAGGCGGTGGATGTGGGCGGCGTGAAGGTGTTGGCCGCCACGCTGCAAGGGGCCGACGCCAAGACGCTGCGCGAAACGCTGGACAAATTGAAAGACAAGCTCAAGAGCGCGGCCATCGTGCTGGCCAGCGTGGATGGCGCCAAGGTGCAGTTGGCCGCTGGCGTCACGCCTGATTGCATGGGCCGCGTCAAGGCCGGCGAGCTGGTCAACCATGTCGCCCAGCAAGTCGGCGGCAAGGGGGGTGGCAAGCCCGACCTGGCCATGGCCGGCGGCACCGATGCGGCGCAGCTGCCGGCGGCGCTGGCCTCGGTGCAGGCCTGGGTGCGAGCGCGTTTGTAGTCGAGGATGGAAAGGGCCAATCATGGCAACTGAAGCCAAGCCCGCGGCCGCCGTCGTGCTGCGCCGTGCCCGCGCTGCTGACGCTGAAGCCTTCGCCCGCATGATGGCCGACCCGCAGGTGTATGGCGGCTTGATGCAGATGCCGTACCCCGACGCCGAAGCCTGGCGTGCACGTTTGGTTGAAGGCGCATCACCGGGCAAGCAAGACCTGCATTTGGTGGCCGAGGCTGAAGGCCAGGTGGTGGGCAGCGCCGGCCTGCACCCGGCCGGGCCGATGGCACGCCGGCGCCATGTCATGCACCTGGGCATCTCCGTGGCGCGCGAATGGCAAGGCCGGGGCGTGGGCTCGGCCCTGATGGCCGGGCTGTGCGACTACGCTGACAACTGGGCGGGCATCTTGCGCATCGAGCTCACGGTGTTTGTCGACAACCCGCGTGCCATCGCCCTGTACGAACGCTTCGCCTTCGAACAAGAAGGCACGCACCGCGGCTTCGCCTTGCGAGACGGCGTCTATGCCGATGCTCACTTCATGGCGCGCCTGCACCCCAGCCCGCCGCGCGTGGGGGGAGCATGAATGTGAGGGCGTGCCGCACGGCGCTGCTGCTGCTGTGCCTGGCGGCGCCGGCCATGGCCCAGCAAGCGGTGCGGCTGCCCAGCCTCGAATCAACCGGTGGGTTGCCCGTTCAATTGCCCGGCCATTGGTTCTTGGCGCCGCAAGCCGCGGCCCGCGCGCCGGCCATGGTGCTGCTGCATGGCTGTGGTGGCGCGGTCAACGGGCGTGGCCAGTTAACGCTTCGTTTAACTGAGTACGCGCAGCGCCTGAACGGCCTGGGCGTGCATGTACTCGTCACCGATTCACTCACGCCGCGTGGCGAAACCGAGCTGTGCACGCAAAAAAATGGCACGCGCAAGGTGACGCAACTTCAGCGCCGGCGCGATGCCCTGGGCGCGCTGGCCTGGCTGGCGGCGCAGCCGCAGGTCGACGCCGCGCGATTGGGGCTGATGGGTTGGTCAAACGGCGGCAGCACCGTGCTGGCCAGCACCAACGCGCTGCACCCTGAAGTGGCTGCGGCCACAGCGAAGGCGGCCTTCGCCGTGGCCTTCTACCCAGGCTGCCAGGTCGAGCGCATGAACCGGTATCAACCTACCGGCCACTTGTTGGTGTTGGTGGGCGAGGCCGATGACTGGACCCCGGCTGAGCCCTGCAAGGCCTTGGCCCATGAAGCCGGTGCGAAGGTTCAGCTCACCGCCTTTGCTGGTGCCCACCATGGCTTTGACAGCCAGGTGCCGGTGCGCCACCGCAAAGATGTGCCGAACGGCGTGAACCCGGGCCAGGGTGTGCACGTGGGTGGGCACCCGCAGGCGCGCGC
>JANMYI010000667.1:0-6131 GCA_031381955.1 Burkholderiales bacterium | reverse complement strand
GGCAGCATCCTCACCAAGGCCTGCGTGGCGCGCTTTTGCCGCAACTTCGCCATGGCCAGCCGCAGTGGCGTGCCGCTGGTGCCGTCACTCGAACTGGCCGCGCGCGTGGTGGGCAATGCCTTTTACGAGCAGCGCATCTTGGCCATGCGCAAGGGCATCGAGCGCGGCGAAAGCTTCACCCGCGTGGCCACCACGGCGGGCATCTTCACATCAATGGAATTGCAGATGATCAACGTGGGCGAGGCCACGGGTGACGTTGACGAAATGATGGAACAGATTGCGCAGATCCATTCCGAAGACGTGACCTACGAAGTGAGCAAACTGGCCGAAACCATCGAACCCATCTTGCTGGGCGTGATGGGCCTGATGGTTGGCGTGCTGCTGCTGGGCGTGTTCTCGCCGCTGTGGAACTTGGGGCAGGCGACGCTGCACCCGGGCGGGAAGTGACGGCGACTTGTGCGCGCTGGCGCTCAAGGGTATTCGGACGGCGAAGCTGCAGCGGACCGGGCTCAGGGTGTTGGGTGGCCGGCGTAGCGAGGTAAAGAAGGAGCCGGCGCCCCCGAAGGGAAGCCGGCGGGTGACACGAGCGTAGCCCGGCCACCCGACACCCTTGGCTCGCGCTGAGGCGCCTGTTAAGCCGGCAGTTACCGATGAGCCCGCGGCAAAGTGGCGGCGCTTTGCCCCACGTCCCAATACAGCCCGGCCATCATCTGAATGCCTTCCCGCACGAGCGGCAGCAGCATGTGCTCGTCGGGCGCATGTTGCTGGCACGCCGGGTACGAATGCGGCACCCACACCGTGGGCAGACCCAGCGTGTGCGCGAACACATCGTTCGGCAGCGAGCCACCCAGGTTGGGCAACAGCGTGGGCCGCTGGCCGGTGGTTTGTTCGAGCGAGGCCATGGCCAGGCGCACCCAGGCGTTATCGGGGTCTTCGCGCGTAGCCTGCATCACCATGGGTTCACTCACCGTGATGCCGTGCAGGCCTTGATCTTGCAGCCTCCTCTGCACATGCTCACGCAGACGGCCAATCTCTGTGCCCACCACAAAGCGCAATTGCAGGTGCGCCTGGGCATGGGCGGGAATGGCGTTCACGGGGAAATCGGGGTTGCCGGTGCGGTAGGCCAGCACTTCCAGCGTGTTGAAGCCGAACACGCGTTCGGCGGGCGTGAGGCCGGGCTCACCCCAATCGGCATCCACGGCGGGGTCGCCGGGGCCGCCACCCACGCTCACGCCGGCCAGCGCGGCGCGCACGTTGGCCGGAATCGGCGGCGGGCGCAGGCCAGGCACGAGGATGCGGCCATGGCCATCCACCAGGCTGGCAATGGCCGCGGCCAGCACCGTGCCCGGGTTGCGCAACAGGCCGCCCCAGTTACCTGAATGGTGTGCACCTGAACGCAAGTTCAGCTTCAAGTCGAAGTTGGCCGTGCCGCGTGTGCCCAGAAAGATCGTGGGCTGATCGGCGCGCAGGCGTGGGCCGTCTGAGGCGATCAACGCATCTGAACGCAAGCGTTCGCGTTCCTGGGTGCAGAACTCGTTCAGGCCCGGCGAGCCGGTTTCTTCACCGGTTTCGAACAGGCATTTGAGGTTGAAGCCGAGTCGCCCGCCGCGCTCAGCGCGCACGCATTCAAGAGCGGCCAGGTTGATGCTGTGCTGGCCCTTGTTGTCGGCCGTGCCGCGGCCATAGAGGCGCTCGCCCTCGCGCGCCAGCACCCAGGGGCCGGCGCCTTGCGTCCACTGTGCCTCTTGGCCACGGATGACATCGGCGTGGCCATACATCAACAGCGTGGGCAGGGCGTCGCCCTCATGGCGCTGCGCCACCAGGAACGGGCCGGCACCCGGCACCGGGTTGTCGTGCAGGCTGCACTCGCAACCCATGGCTTGCAAGTCAGGCACGAGCTGTTGTTCGAGGTAACTTTGCAGATGTGCGGCCTGAGCAGGGTCTTGGCTTTCGCTGCGCACGGCCACGCGGCGCGCCAGCACGGCTTCGAACGCACCGCTGTCAACGTGCGTTCGGGCGCGGGCCAGGGCGCCTTGTCGGCTGGAGGTGGCGGTTTGATTCATCGTCAGTACAGCAGATTGCATTCAGGGGGCAGCCATGATGTCATGCAGGCTCGCCACACTGGGAGTTGACATGCGCCATCGTGAGTTACGCGATAGGCGGCGGGCCGAGCGCCGGGCCGCCCCAAGCCGGCCCTACGCCAACCGCGATACGCGGCTGGCCTTCGGCAGGCGTGAAGCCGTCCTCAGGACGGTTTCACGTCCAGCCTCAGTCCCCTTGGGGGATCGGCGCACGTACCCGCGCGCCGAGGGGCTGTCATGAGCCTGATGCACGCCTATGAAGTGACCGACCAGACCGGCACGCGCCACAAGGCGCACCTGGCTGATTGCCTGAACGTGCAGCGCACGCCCACGGCACGCGTGCGCATCCTGGCGCGCGCGTTTCACCGCCTGGTGATCGACGGCTTGAGCATGCAGGTCGAGAAGGCCTTCGTCTACCTCGACCTCGCCCGCGGCCAGGCCTTCCTGGTGCAGCCGCCGCGTGAGCGCTACCGCTATGCCACGGCCAACCAGCGGCTGAACACGATGCTGGCGCTGTTGCCGGCACCGATGCGCGAACAGGCACACCAGGTGCGAGTGGTGTTCGGCGCGGAAGAACTGCGCGAAAAACTGGTGGCCGCCGAAGCGGGTTTCGATGACCGCGCCATCGAGCTGATGAAGTGCGCGCTGATTCACGACCACCCGGTGCTCATCACCCGTGCGCGACTGCGCCTGTCGCTCGATGCCGTGGATGTGCAAGGCGCCTGGTTCCTGGCGCAATACGACCACTCGCCCAAGACTTTTCGCCTGTGCTACGCGCTGCCCGAGCAGTTTTGCAAAGATGAGGCGGTGCTGCGCCGCTGGTCAGCCACCATGCGCCGGCACGACCTGTACGCCTTGCCGGCGCGGCACGACCACTGGGTGAACTACCGGCGCTGGGTGCCTTCGCAAGACGCCATGAGCCAGCTCAACAGCGTGGTGCTGGCCCTGGCCCAAGGCAAGCCACCAGTCACCGGCAGCGCAGCGTTCAAGACCATGCTCAAGCGCCTGCCGTGCGGCAGCGCGCTTTCATCGCAGGCCAAGACTGATTTGCGCAAGCTCTTCTTGTGGGCCAAGAAAACCAACAAGCAAGCGCTGCAAGACCAGCTCTTCGAGCTGCGCTTTGGCATCGACCTGGAAGACGCCTGGTACCAGAACAACGACAAGAACGACATCGACACGCTGTGGCGGCTGCTGAAGAAGCTCCCCGACAGCCACGTTGAAGGCAACACCAAACTCAGCGAGATCAATCTTGGCGAGGGCGTGGGCGGCGGGCTGTACTCATCAAGCCATGGTGAGATCGAGATCGGCTCGGCCGAGCTGGCCTTCAAGGAGCGCTTCGAAGACACGCTGCGCCATGAAGTGGGCCATGCCGTGCACGAGGCCAACCCGGCGCTGGTGGATGGTTGGTTGTGGGAGCGTTTCGGCTGGGCGAGCTTCGCGGCCACGGATGCCGGCATCGAAGACTGGCTGCGCATCATGGGCCCGGCCGCTGGCTACGCTGAATTGAGCGAGATCGACAAGGCCCGCGTGCGCGCGCTCATCAAGCAGGCCTGCGGCCCCGGCGAGCAGTGGAAGCCCACGGTGACCCCCAACGCGCCCAACGGCAGCCCGTGGCGCTTGCCCACCTGCGGTGCCCGCCTGGCGTTTGAGCAAAGCGGCGAGGACTGGTATGCCAACCACACCAACTGGCTGCGCACCAACGGCTACGCGTTCGCCATGAACTTCTGGTACGGCACGTTGATGTGCGTGAAGTTGCCCACGCTGGACTTCATCAACCAGCACATGCCCGACCCTTATGCGGCGATGAGCCCGGCCGAGTTCTTCGCCGAGATGTATGCCCTGTATTACGACCTGGACGACCCGCAGCGCCGGCACATCCCGGCCGATGTGAAGGCCTGGATGGACGCCAAGCTGGGCGCAGCCGGCAGCGTGGCCAAGCCGCCGCGGCCACGCAGCCTGAACAACCGGGCGCGTGGGATGCGGCCGGCGCGCCAGGCGGCGTGAAATTGCTCCCGGGTGTTTCCCTTGTTCCAGGGGGGCAGCAGGCGGCGCAAACTGCGGGGCAGCACGGTACATTTGGTGATCATCCAACTGTCAATTGGCGCAGGCTCGTTCTGTGTTGAGACAAGCTTTCGGGGAGCAAGGTCATGGTGAAGTTCGTTGGCGTCTTTAACCAATGCGCAGCCGCGTGGCGCAACTTGGCAACCGCTTGTGTGCTGGGCCTGAGCCTGGGCCTGGTGGGTTGCGGGGGTGCAAACGGCGACGTGTTCACCGACACCGCAGCGAGCACCGGCACCACGCCAAATGCTGCCAGCGCCAGCTTGAAGATCTTGCTGACCGACAACTCGGGTGCGTTGATCAATCAGGTTTCGCCCGCCGCTGCGGGCACTTTGCAAGCGCAGGTGAAAGACGCCAACGGCAACGTGGTGCCGAATGTTGCGGTGACCTTTACAACCAATGACAAGACTGGCGTCTTCGTGCCCTCCTCAGGCACCGCGCTGACGGACACTTCAGGGGTGGCCAAGGTGACGTTGCCGGCGGGGGCCCAAGCTGGCGCCTTCACTGCCACGGCCAGCGCCTTGTTGGGCGGCACAGCGGTCAAGGCATCCACGAGCTATGGCGTGGGTTTTCCAATCTTGACGCTGAGTGCGCTCGCACTGGCCCCTACAACGCTTTCCGCAGGCGGTACCGCCAGCCTCAGCACCACGGTGCTGAGCGGCGGCAACCCGTTTACGCCGGCGCAGTCCGTCAGCTTCACTTCGCCTTGCGCGGTGGCGGGCAAGGCCGTTATCAGCTCACCCGTGATCACGGTCAACGGCGTGGCGAGCACGTCTTACACCGACAAGGGCTGCGGCGGCAACGACACCATCACGGCCAGCACCAGCTTGGCCGATGCCACCGCCACCCGCTTCGGCATCTTGGCCATCCTGCCTGCCACAGCCGGGCAAATTTCGTTCGTCTCAGCCTTGCCGCAAAACATTTCGTTGAAGGGGACAGGCGGCCCCGGCCGGCAGGAGTCGTCAACCGTCACCTTCAAGGTGCTCGACAGGAATGGCAACCCGGTTGCCGGCGTGCTGGTCGATTTTTCGGCGTTCAGTAGTACTGGCACACCCGTGGGCACCGGCGGGCTGACACTCAACCCCACCACAGCCAATTCAGGCGCCGACGGCATGGTCTCTACCGTGGTCTTCGCAGGAACGGTCAACACGCCGGTTCGGGTTTCCGCCACCGTGAGCGGCACCAACCCGGCCGTTACCAGCATCTCTGACCAATTGGTCGTGTCCACGGGCATTCCGGATCAAGACAGTTTTTCGTTGAGCACTGAAACGTTCAACGTCGAGGGCATGAACTACGACGGTTGCCCCAGCCCGTTCGGGTCGGTGCTTCGAGTCAGCCTGGCTGATCATTTCAACAATCCTGCGCCCGACGGAACGGCAGTCAGCTTCACCGCCGAAGGCGCGGTCGTTGACGCCTCATGCTTAACAGGCCAGAGCAACACGAGCCTGATAAACGGAACCGCCGTCACTCAGAGAGGCTTGCCCGGGGTGTGTTCGGTGCGATTCTGTTCATCCTCGCCTCGCCCCGCAGACGGCCGCGTCACGATCCTGGCCTATGCGTTAGGCGAGGAAAGTTTCAAGGACGACCCCGCCATCGCGAACGGCATCAATCGCTTTGACCTCACGGAGCCATACCAAGATCTTTGCGAACCGTTCCGAAAGGATCGAGCCATCACTGACAGCGAGGCGAATTCAACCGTGATCGATGCCAAAGCCGGCCGCGTTTGTGACAGACCGGCGCTCGGCGAACCCTACATCGATACCAACGGCGACGGGCAATACACGGCCACTGGCGACGGCAAATACAACGGCGTGCTGAACATCGACCCCGCCACCGGCCAGACCATTGCCAGTGCCAGAACCCCGGTGGTGCACATCCGCGCTTCGTTGGTTCAGGTGCTTTCAACCAGTGTGGCGGCGATCACGGCTTTGACGCCAACCACGGTGAACCTGAGTCGCTGTGTCAACGGCACGCCCTTCGTCAATAACCCGC
>JANMYI010000643.1:0-5582 GCA_031381955.1 Burkholderiales bacterium | reverse complement strand
GTCCCTGACGGCAGAGTTGAGCTTCGCTGATTCGGCGCTGTGGCCGCGCGCCGCTGTCCCCAAGCTGATCGCGCGCACGTTCTCACGCATCTTGCGGGCTTCTTGCCCCTGCGCCGGCGCGGACGACACAAGCCGAGGACGCGATCCTGGCACATACTGACGCCGTTCCTGGGGCGGTCGCTGAGCGTAAGCGGTTGTCATTGGAATAGCCTCCTTGCTTCATCGGTGATGGACGACTCGAACACACGGTTCTTTTCGTGTCGTAGTTGTTCTAGCTGACCCCAGAGCTGCGTTTCATCCGTGGCCACTCCCGACGTGCGAAACACGTCGATGTCAAGCACCACGGCAACGGTGTTCGGCTTAGCAGGCGGTTCAATGATCGTTTGATTGATGACGCAAGCACCTTGAAGGTCGGGCATCGGTAGCTGCAGCTGCATGAAGTAGCCAGACAGGCCTTGAGGTAGATCCGACGATAGCTGCGGAGCGGTCCGCAGGTAAATAGAAAAATCCTGCAGTGGCAATGGAATGTCCAGGCGGTTCACGTAGCGCAGCGCGATGCGCGTGATGCCGGTCGGGGTTGCGACAGCCCTGTATTTGTCCCAGAGGCGGCGGGCTTCGCTGCTTACGTCCGCCCAGCTTGTGTATTCAGCAAGCCTGCTGAAGGTAAAGCCGTTTGTGCGGGCCTGGTAGATGTTCAAGCCATCAGTGCTTCTGCACAGATACCCTAGCGGCTCCGACTTTGCTGTGGCAAACGTATTCGCTTCTGGCCCGAACACCATTGCGCCCGAGGCTGTGAGCAGCTTCTCCGATGTTGGGTAGCTTGCCTCTCCCGCCACCGCCTCGGCGAGCCGATCAACAGACACCGATGCGGTCACTTGAATATCAATGACTGCCTCGGTGATTGGCGCGTGGGGGTAGCGGGTGCCTGGTGTCATGCGCGACTGTGACCGCTCTTCGTTGACATGTCGAGGCTTACAGTTCGCTCTGCCTTCGCTGCCATGGGGAACCATTCGCCTTGGAGAGCTTGCACGACATTACATCATGTTGATGCGGATCGAAATCACCGAGGTGACTTGCGGGCGTCATCGCGGTTGCGCCCGCGCTTCGACCTTGGTCAAGGCTTCCAAACGGCAGGTCATGGCCGTCAGCCGCATCTGTCTCAAGGCCCCAAAACCTCCACCCCCGGAAACCAAGTCTTGAACCGCCCGCCATCCCGCGCCAACAAAGGCCAACCCTCCACCGCGGCATGCGCGCCGATGAAGAAGTCGGGCAACACTTGCAGCTTGGCGCCGCCGCGCTTGCGGTACCGCACGTAGGACTTGGCCGCCAGGAACAGGGCCGGGCGCGGAATCTCTCTCACCTGAAGCGCAAGAGTGGCGATCACGCTGTCCAGCGCTTCAAGCGTTGAGAACGACAGCGAAATTTCAGCGTAGATGATCGGGTTGATCACCAACTGGTGAACGCTGGCCTGCGCGCGCATCTGGCGTATCGACCAATCGGCCCACTGCGGGTCGTCTTGCAAAACGTCCAGCAGAACATTCGTGTCGACCAGCAGCGGCATCAGTCATCCGAACGCAGCAGCTACATCAAGTCATTGGTTCGCCAGCGTACATCGGCGCGCCCGCGCACGGCAACGAACCTGTCCTTGGTGGCGCGCCGCCCCGCCTTGGCCGGGCGATGCCGGTGCAACACCACCTCGACTTGCGCGTTCACGCTGAACTCAACCGCCAAGCCGGGCAAGAGTTGAAGTTCATCGCGTATGCGCTTGGGGATGGTGGCCTGGCCTTTGCTGGTCAAGGTGGTGGCCATACTTGGCTCGTTAAGTGTTACATGACTGCGCCATGGAAGTACATTGCTTCGAGCGCCGAACTACTCCGCCTTGCCCGTCTCGATCAGCGCCTTCAGCCGCTTGAACTGTTCGCCGATCACGCCGTCAACCGGCCCGGCCAGCTTGTCCAAATTGGCGGAGGCATCGCCTGCCACGCGGTAGCCCATGCGCAGAAAGTTCTTGCCGGCCTCGGCGCCCGTGCCCGCGCTGGTGACGATGTTCAACACCCCGGTCACCGCCAGGTCCTGCAAAGGCCCCAGCGCTGCTGACAAGCGAAGAACGCGGCCACTTTGCAGCATCACCACCTGGCCGTGCTGCACCGAATGGGCCGCGCCCGAAGCATCCGTCCAGCGCTCGCAAAAGCAGCCACCGGCTTGCGCATCAAGGCTGAAGTTAGCCGCCGAGCCCGACCAACTGTGTTGGCCGCTCCACCACTGCGGCAGCGCCACGATGGCCTTCCAGGCTGCGCTGGGCGAGGCGGCAATTTCAGCGCGGTGGGTGATGATGAAGCCAGTGGCGGAAACGTCGCTCGGCTCGGCGTGTGAGGCCGTGGCGACGAGGCACAAGGCCAACCATCCCAGCCCTGAGCTTGATAGCGTCATGGGCATCATGGGCGCGGTGTCATTGGTGTCACTGGTGTCACGACAGTCAGGCCCTTGAAATAGTGGCGGAAGAAGCCGCCGTCCGTGGTCAGCAAGGCATCGGCCTGATGCATGGCGTGCGCGCCGATCAGAAAGTCTGGCGCCACACGCTCGCGCGGCCCGGCGTTGCGGGCGTAGGCACGCATGATGCGCGCGGCGCCGACGGCGGTGTCAAGGCTCATGGGGTCGTGATCGATCTGGCAGTCGGACAGGAATTCCAAGAGGGCCGCGTCGCGGGTGAAGTAGCGGCCCAGCTCGGCGAAGACCACGGCGCATGCGCACAGGCTGCCCGTGGCCAGCGCGGCCTCCAGCGCGGCCTGCGACGCTGCGGCGCCGCTCGCGCCTTTGACGATGTCAAACAGCACTCTGGAATCGACCGCAGTCTTCATGCGCGCGGCGCTTTGCTCTTGCCCAAGCGTTTGGCCTTGCTTGGGCCGGCGGGGCGTTTGCGTGCGGTGGGCGCAGGCGCACGCGCGTCATCGGCTTGCCAAGGCACGGGGCGCCCGCGCAGCTCGGTGAGCGCCTGTTCGGTGCTCAGGCCGTCGTCCACCGCCTTGCCAATCCAGCGGCTCAGATCGAGCGTCACGCGCTTTTCAATCAGCAGGCAACTGCCTTGCACGCGCACGCTCAAGCGGGCACCGGGCTTGAGCCCCAGCGCGTCGTGTGCTTCCTTGGGGATGACGATCTGGCCGCGCGCGGCCAGGGTGACATCGGCAGCATCCATGGCGTACCCCGTTGCAGTGAATGGCAAAGTATGCCAGATACAGTATGACGCAGGCGGTACGCCAAGCCGCGTCAATCCACCGTCGCCCCCGAGGCGATGACCAAGGGCCGCCAGGCTTCAGCGTCGGCCTTCACAAAGCGCTGCATGTCATCCAGCAGCAGCGTGCCCGATGAAGACGATGCCGCGCGGTAGCGCTCTTGCAAGGCCGGCAGCGCCATCACTTCCTTGATCGTTTGCGCCAGCCTTTCCAGCACCGGCCGTGGCGTGCCCGCCGGTGCGGCCAGGCCGGCCCAGCCTTCCACCACCGCGTCACGGTAGCCCTGCTCGGCGAACGTGGGCAGTTCAGGCAACACGCTGCTGCGCGCGGCGCTGGTCACGCCCAAAGCTTTGAGTGAGCCGGAACGCAAATGCGGCACGGCGGCCGCCAGCCCATCCAGCACCAAAGGCACGGTGCCGCCGATGGCGTCAACCACGGCCTGCGCCCCGCCTTTGTACGGGATGTGCGTCAGCTCAATGCCCGCCGCCTTGGCAAAACGCATCATCACCAAATGCGGAATGCTGCCCACGCCCGAGGTGCCATAACTCATGCCTGGCGTGCGTTTGGCCGCGGCCACCCACTCGGCCACATTGGCAAACGGCGCGGTCTTGGTGGCCATCAGCACATAGGGCGTACGCAAGATGTCGCCGATGTGGGCAAAGCTGCGGTCCGGGTCCCAATCAAGGCGCCCGCGATACAGCGTGGGGCCGACCGAAAACGCGCTGATCACCGAAACGAGCAAGGTGTAGCCATCCGGCGCCGCCTTGGCCACTTGGCCGGTGCCCAAGGTAGAACCCGCGCCGGGGCGGTTTTCAACCACCACCGTCTGGCCCAGGCGCGGCCGCAGCTCATCGGCAATCAGCCTGGCGATGACGTCAGTGGAGCCCCCTGGCGCAAAGGGCACGATGAGCTTGATGGGCCTTTCCATCGGCCATGCAGTCTGTGCATTGGCGCCGGGTGCGGCGAGCCAAGCCGCCACACCGGCCAGCGCGGTGCGGCGCTTCACGAGTTGCTGTGCGTGGTGTGAGGGCGTGGGCAGCGGGTGCGTCATGGCCAATCCTTTGCATCGGGTGTCAAGTGCAGTGTTCGACACTATATGGAACATAAAACCGCGTCTTTGGCCGCCCGGCGTCGTTGCAAATCCACGCAATGCCGCCGGGCATTGCTGTGGTTTGCGCCTAGCCAGACAGCCACATCCATCGGTTTTCTCAAGTTCCACACAGCATCGAACACTGGTGCGCGACAGTATCTTCGCATCGGGTTGGTTGGTGACGACAGGCCGCACCCTGCACCTCACGGCTGTTGGCCAAAGCCTTCGCTTGATACCGTCCAGGCGCGCGCTTGGTCGCTGAGCGAAAAGCCCAGGCCCGGCCGGTCAGACACCCACATGCGGCCGTCTTTCAGCGTCAACTGCTCGTTGAACAGCGGCCCCAGCCATTCGAAGTGTTCAAGCCACGGTTCGTGCGCATACGCCGCGGCCAGGTGCAGGTGAATTTCCATCGCGAAGTGCGGCGCCAGCATGCGGCCTTTGAAATCGCCCAAGGCCATGATCTGCAAGAACGGCGTGATGCCGCCCACGCGTGGCGCATCGGGCTGGATGAAGTCGCTGCCGCCGGCCATGATCAATTGCGCATGCTCGCCAAAACTGGTGAGCATTTCGCCGGTGGCGATGGGCGTGTCCAGGCTGGCGGCCAATGCGGCGTGGCCTTCGAAGTCGTAGGCGTCGAGGGGCTCCTCGATCCACGTCAGGTCGAATTGTTCGAGGCGGCGGCCCATGCGCTGTGCGCTGGGGCGGTCCCATTGTTGGTTGGCATCCACCATCAGCGGGAAGTCTGCGCCAAGCAGCTCGCGCACGGCGGCCACACGTTTCAGATCAGCCGCGCCGTCCGGCTGGCCCACCTTGAGCTTGATGCCGCCAATGCCGCTTGCGCGCGAAATCGCCACGTTCTTCAGCACCTGCTCCAGCGGGGTGTGCAGGAAGCCGCCCGAGGTGTTGTAGCAGCGCACGGCGTCGCGCTGCGCGCCCAGCAATTTGGCCAACGGCAGCTGCGCCCGGCGCGCCTTCAGGTCCCACAGCGCAATATCGAACGGCGCAATGGCCTGCGTGGTCAAGCCGCTGCGGCCCATGCTGGCGCCGGCCCACAACAACTTCGTGAACAGGCGCTGGATGTCGGCCGGGTCTTCGCCGACAAGGTTTGGCGCCAGCTCCTTGGCGTGAGCGAACAGGCCCGGGCCGCCGGCACGCTTTGAGTAACCGAAGCCGATGCCCTGGTGGCCGTCGCGCGAGGTGATCTCAGCAAAGATGAAGGCGATTTCGGTGAGTGGCTTTTGCCGCCCGGTGAGCACCTTGGC
>JANMYI010000607.1:0-27552 GCA_031381955.1 Burkholderiales bacterium | reverse complement strand
ACTCGGGCGACGCCAGCGGGCTGGTGCCGTCGAGCTTTCGCATCTTGCGCCAGGTGCTCGACCGGCTTGAAGACAGCGCCACGGGCGAGTTGTTGCCGCGCAGTTTTCATTGTGAATTGCCGGCGGCGCGGCTGGCCCAGGCGCAGGCCACGGCAGCGATTCTGAAAGACGAAGTGCACAAGCGCTTCCCCTGGGCCTGCGGCGCCGACGGCGGCCCGGTGCTGCCGACCACGACCGACCCGGTGCAAGCCCTCATCAACCGCACCTGGCGCCCCACGCTGAGCGTGACGGGTGTGGAGGGCTTGCCCGAGCTGGCCAGCGCCGGCAACGTGCTGCGGCCCTACACCGCGTTCAAGTTGAGCCTGCGCCTGCCGCCGCTGGTGGATGGGCACGAGGCCTCGCAGAAATTGAAGACCTTGCTCGAAGACAACGCGCCGTATAACGCCAAGGTGACTTTCCACCCCGACGGCCGTGCCGGCGCGCTGGGCGCCACGGGCTGGAACGCGCCAGAACTGGCGCCATGGCTGGAACAAGCGCTGAATGCGTCGTCACAAGCGCAATTCGGCGCGCCGGTGGGCTACATCGGCCAGGGCGGCACGATTCCGCTGATGAGCATGTTGCAACGCGGCTTCCCCATGGCGCAGATGATGGTGTGCGGCGTGCTGGGGCCGAAGAGCAATGCGCACGGACCGAATGAATTCCTGCACGTGCCCTACGGCAAGCGGCTCACGGCGGCGGTGGCGCAGGTGATGGCGGCCTGCCCTTGATCAGAAGGTAAAGCCATTCGTTACTGCCTGGCCCGACATCGGCGCCAGCAGTGTTAACAGCGGCTTGAGTGGGCGGTAGCGCAAGGCCACCTTGGTGGCGTAGTTGAAGAAGCGCGGCAGGTCTTGCGCATAGCCGGGCTTGCCGTCGCGGTGCTTCAGGCGGCAGAAAATGCCCAACACCTTGAGGTGACGTTGCAGGCCCATCCATTCGAGCGCGCGCCAGAACTCGCCAAAGTCTTGCACCATGGCGTCGCCCAGCGGCACGCCGGCTTTCTTGGCCGCTTCCCAGTAGCGCACGGCCCAGTCCAGCTCGCGCTCTTCGTCCCAGGAGATGAAGGCGTCGCGCAGCAAGCTGGCCATGTCATACGTGGGCGGGCCGGCCACGGCGTCTTGAAAGTCCAGGATGCCCGGGTTGGGTTCGCTCACCATCAGGTTGCGCGGCATCCAGTCGCGGTGCACCGCCACCACCGGTTGCGTCAGCGCGCTGTCGATGAGCAAGGTGCACAGGCATTGCCAGGTCCGTTGCTGCTGGTCATTCCAGGTGATGTCGAATTCGCGTTGCACGCACCAGTGCGCGAACAAGTCCAACTCGCGTTGCAGCAGCGCGGCGTCATATGGCGGCAGGCCGGCATGGGGCACCTGCGCTTGAAACTGCACCAGGGCATTCACCGCCTGGCGCATCAGGGCGTCGGCTTCGCTGGTGCTGGCGTGCTGCAGGCGCTTGAGGTAAAGCTCGTTGCCCAGGTCACTGAGCAACAGGAAGCCGTGCGTGGCATCGCAGGCGTGCACCGTGGGCGCGTGCAGGCCGACGCGGTTGATGCGCCCCGCCATGTCGACGAACGGGCGCACGTCTTCTTGCGGCGGCGGCGCGTCCATGATGATGAAACTGCTGCCGCCGGCACCCTGCACGCGCAGGTAGCGGCGAAAGCTGGCGTCGGCCGAGGCCGGGGCCAGGGTTTCGGGGCGCAGGCCATGCTGCGGGTCGATCTGCGCCAGCCAGGCGGTGAAGGCTTCGCGGCGCTGGGCGTCGGGCCAGGGGAGGGTGTGGGGCATGCGCGGGCCCGCGGCGGGGCCGGCGAGTCGGTCGTTGGATAATCGATTTTACAAATTGCGCCGGTCGCAACGCCCACTGAACCGCTCGCACGTTGCGCGCACCCCCTGCCCTTGCACCCTCAGCAGCAACACCGGCTCATGTATCAACCTCCGTGCTTCGCACTGCGGTATTCGCCTTGGGAGCGGCCCGGCGGTCTCATGCGCCCACTTGGCGTGACCGCTCGCCACGCCGCCTTGGCGCTGGCGGCCAGCGCCTGCATGGGCCAGGCCGCGTTGGCGCAAGTGGTGGCGCCTGTGCCGGCTCCTGCGTCGGCGCCAACACAGGAGCCGGTGCCAGAGGCCTTGCCCCGCCTGCGCCTGAGCCCAACGCTGGCGCCGCCCCCGCGCGGCGCTGCCGCTGCCAGCTCACCCGTGGTGGTGCAGGCCAGCGAATTGCGCACCCAGCCGGATCGCGACCTGGTGGCGCAGGGTGATGTCGAGCTGCGCCGCGCCGGCACGGTGCTGCGCGCCGACACGCTGAATTACGACCAGGCGCAAGACCGCGCCACGGCGCGTGGCCACGTGCGCATCAGCCGCGACGGCTCGGTTTACAGCGGGCCGGAGTTGCAGCTCACCTTGGGCCGCTTCGAAGGCTTTTTCCTGCAACCCGACTATGAATTTGCGCGCACTGGCGCCGGTGGGCATGCCGCGCGCATCGACTTCATCGACAGCGCCCGTTCGGTGGCGCACCAGGCCACGTACACGAGTTGCGCGCGCGATGGCACAGGCACGCCCGACTGGTTGCTCAGCGCCGACAAAGTCACCATGAACATCGCGGCCAACGAGGGCATTGCGCAGGGCGCGGTGCTGCGCTTTCTGGGCGTGCCGATCCTGGCCTTGCCGACCTTGAGCTTCCCGATCAACAACGAGCGCAAGTCGGGTTGGCTGCCGCCGAACGTTAACCTGGACAGCCGCAGTGGCCTGGACGTGGCGGTGCCCTATTACTGGAACATCGCACCCAACCGCGACGCCACCCTCACGCCCAAGATCGCCACGCGGCGCGGCGCCGGTTTGATGGGCGAGTACCGCTACCTGGAGCCGGCCTATGCCGGCAGCCTGATGCTGGACACCCTGCCCCACGACCGCGCCGCCGGCCGCTCGCGCTGGGCCACGCTGTGGACGCACGACAGCAGCCTGCTGCCGCGAACGCGCTTCGGCGCCAGCGTGGAGCGCGTGTCGGATGACGACTGGTGGAAGGACTTCCCGCGCGCCCACGCCGCCGTCACGCCGCGCCTGCTGCCCAGCCGCTTTCAAGTGCAGCGCGACCTCGGCCGCGGCGCGCTCGACCTCGACGTCTACGCCCAACTGCACTATTGGCAGGTGCTGCAAAACCTGGCCAACCCGGTGATCGCGCCTTACCAGCGCAGCCCGCAACTCGGTGTTCGCGCGGCACAGCGGCTGGACAACGGCTTCGAGTGGACGGCGCAGACTGAGGTGAACCGCTTCACGCTGAGCGACGACGCCCCCTTGCTGGGCGGCGCCACGCCACGGCCTGAGGGCTGGCGCTGGCATGGCCTGGCCACGCTGTCGCGGCCCTGGCGTGACAGCGGCGCCTGGCTGGTGCCGCGCCTGCACATCAACGCCGCCAGCTATGCCACCGACCTGGCCATGGCCGACGGGCGGCGCCACGCCACGCGGCTGATACCGACCCTGAGCATTGACACCGGCCTGGAACTGGAGCGCCAGACGCGCTGGCAGGGTCGTGACTTCCGTCAAACGTTAGAGCCGCGACTGTTGTACGTGAACGCGCCCTACCGGGCGCAGAGCAACCTGCCCAACTTCGACGCCGCGGGCAAGGACTTCAACCTCTCGTCGATCTACTCCGAGAACAGCTTTTCGGGCGTGGACCGGGTGTCCGATGCGCACCAGGTCACCGCCGGCGTGAGCACCCGGCTGCTCGACGCCGCCACCGGCGCCGAGGCGCTGCGGCTGTCGGCCGTGCAACGCTACCTCTTGCGCGAACAGCGCATCACGCCCGAGGGCGACACCTTCACGCGCAAGTGGTCGGACCTGCTGTTGCTGGGGTCGAGCAATGTGCTGCCGCACGTGGCATTGGACGTGGCGATGCAGTACAGCCCCGACCTGGCACGCCCGGTACGCTCCATCGTGGGTGCGCGCTACACCCCGGCGCCGTTCCAGACCTTCAACGCCAGCTACCGCCTGGCCCGCGGCCTGAGCGAGCAGATCGACGTGGGTTGGCAATGGCCCGTGTACCGCGGCAACCCGGCCAGCGCCAAGGGCTGCACCGGCACGCTGTACGCCGTGGGCCGGCTGAACTACAGCCTGCGCGACAGCCGCATCACCGACTCCGTGGCCGGCGTCGAATACGATTCGGGCTGCTGGATCGCGCGCGTGGTGGCCGAGCGCACCTCCACCGGCCGCAGCGAAGCCACCACGCGGCTGCTCTTGCAGCTTGAGCTGGTGGGCCTGTCGCGCCTGGGCTCCAACCCGCTGAAAGTCTTGAAGGACAATATCCCTGGCTACCGACTGCTGCGCGATGACCGTTCCGACGCCGCGCCTGCCCACCCCTATGACTGAAGCTTTTAGATTCCTTGCGCGCGCGCTCACGGCCTGCGCGTTGTTGGCCACCGTGGCCGCTGCGCTGGCCCAGGGCGTGCGCAGCGGCGACTACATCGTGGCCGTGGTCAACACGGAGCTCGTCACCGCCGGCGAAGTGACGCTGCGCCTGGCGCGCCTGCGCGAGCTGGACGCGCGCGGCGGCCCGCGCCTGCCGGCGGAGGCCGAACTGCGCCAACAGGTGCTCGACGCTTTGATCGACGAGCGCGTGCTCACCACTTTCGCGCGCGACAGCGGCGTGCGCATCGAAGAGCCCGAGGTTGACCGCGCCGTGCAGGGTGCGGCAGCGCAGAACCAATTGACTCTGGCCCAGTTGCGCGAGCGGCTGAAGGATGAAGGGCTGGACATGCCGCGCTTTCGCAACAACTTGCGCGACCTGTTGATGGTGGAGCGGGTGCGCGAACGCGAGGTTGGGCTGCGTATCCGGGTCAGCGATGAAGACATCGACCGCTACCTGGCCGCACAGGCCGCGACCAGTGGGCGCCAGTCCGAGCTGAACATCGCGCAGATTCTGGTCACCGTGCCCGAAGGTGCTGCGCCGGATGTGGTGCAACAGCGCCGCGCGCGCACCGAGCAAGCCTTGGCACGGGTTCGTGCCGGCGAGAGTTTTGACACCGTGGCGCGCGAGATGTCGCAAGACGGCAACCGGGAAGCCGGCGGCGTGATTGGCCTGCGGCCAGCCGAGCGGTTGCCCGACGCTTTCGTCGCTGCCGTGCAGACGCTGAAGGACGGCGATGTCGCGGCCAGCCTGCTGCGCACCGGCGCCGGTTTTCACGTGCTCAAGCTGATCGAGCGGCGCCAGCCCGATGCCACGCGCATCACGCAAACCCGCGCGCGCCACCTGCTGCTGCGTGTCTCGCCGCAGCTCAGCGCCGATGTGGCGTCGCGGCGCTTGAATGAATACAAGGCGCAGATCGAGTCGAAGCGCAAGACGTTCGAAGAACTGGCGCGCCAGCATTCCGAAGACGGCACGGCCAGCCTCGGCGGCGACCTGGGCTGGGCCGGCCCCGGGCAATATGTGCCCGAATTCGAAGAGGCGCTGAACCGCTTGCCCACGGGCGGCTTGTCGGAGCCGGTGGTGTCGCGCTTCGGCGTGCACCTGATCCAGGTGATGGAGCGGCGCGAGACCAAGCTCGAACCCAAACAGGTGCGTGAACAGGCGCGCAGCATCTTGCGCGAGCAGAAGTTCGAACCCGCCTACCTCGAATGGACGCGCGAGTTGCGCGCGCGCGCCTACGTCGAGCTGCGCGAGCCGCCGCAGTAAGCACCGCCGCCAACGTGGCCCACATCGCCCGCAAGCGCTTCGGGCAACACTTTCTGGTTGACCGCGGCGTCATCCACGACATCGTTCGCGCCATTGCCCCGCAGCCGAGCCAGGCGCTGGTGGAAATCGGCCCTGGCCTGGGCGCGTTGACGAACGGCCTGCTGGAGCAAGCGGATCAGCGGCTGACCGTGATCGAACTCGACCGCGACCTGGCCGCGCGCTTGCGCCCGAACCAACGGCTCGATGTCATCGAAGCCGACGTGCTAAAGGTCGACTTCACCGCCCTGGCCAGGCGCCTGGGCCAGCCGCTGCGGGTGGTGGGCAACCTGCCCTACAACATCTCAACGCCGATCCTGTTCCACCTGCTGGGCAGTGCGGCCCACATTGCCGACCAGCACTTCATGCTGCAACGCGAAGTGGTGATGCGCATGGTGGCCACGCCGGGCAACAAAGACTTCGGGCGCCTGAGCGTGATGCTGCAATGGCGCTACGCCATGGAGTTGGTGCTCGACGTGCCGCCACAGGCCTTTGAGCCGCCACCGCGCGTGCATTCGGCCGCGGTGCGCATGGTGCCGCTGGCGGATGCGCTGGCGCCGCCCTTGCTGGCCGAACTGGTGGCGGTGGCGTTTTCGCAGCGGCGCAAATTGCTTCGCCACAGCCTGGGGCGCTGGCTCGAAGCGCGCCAGTTCAACGGCACGTTTGACTTGCAGCGTCGCGCCGAAGAGGTGCCCGTGGCCGAGTACCTCGCCCTGGCGCGAGCGGTTGACGCCAACACCCCGACCAACCAATAAAAACGGCCCCGAAGGGCCGTTTTTTGTTGCTGAGATCGTGCGCCGTTTCAGGCCGCGTTCAGCCACATGGCGGTGTCAAACGCACTGCTCATCAGCGGCATGTTCATGCCGAAGTTCGGATTGGTTCCGTTCTTCGGTACGGCCACTTTTGGCGCCGGCTTTTCCACCACTGCTTGGGTCATCTCCGCCCGTTCCCACGACCCGATTTCAAGGGAACGGGCTACTGAAAAGAATAGAAACACCTGAATGGTATTCGTCGTTCCGCCCAGAAGTCTGCCGCGTCGCGGAAGACGTCGAGCAACTGCTCGCGCGCCTCGCGGTCGAAGCGCGGGTTGTCGGGTAACTGCTCGAGCACCACGACGAAGCCGCTTTGCGGCCCGGCCTTGTGCACGGCATCGGTCATGCAGTCGTACAAGGCGTCGAGGTTCTTGCCGAAGTGGGCCGGGAACAAAAAGGCCTGGGCAATGCCATCGAGGACGTCTTGTTTGGTCTGGGTCTGGCCCAGGTTGGCATACAAGAAATGCTGGTGATGACTTTGCGCGGCCCCCATCAGGTCTTCAACCCGGTACGCCCGGATTGCCTGAACGATGTTGGGACGGACAGTCTGCAATTGCATGGTCGCGTTCCTCCTCCAAGTAAAAAGAATCGGCTCAATCTGCCTACGGCACGATGCGGCTGAAGCTCGCATAGTGGTCGGCGGTGTAGTAACAAGCTTCGGGCTGCGTGGCCACCTTGCCGCCGCAAACGATGCGCCGCGCTCCGCGGCTGCGCTCACCCGGCGTGGGCACGGTGTACTCGCGATAAAAGCCGCGCTGGTGGGCCGGCAGGATGCGTTCGCGGTTGCCGAACACGACCCCGTCTTTGGTGTGTGCGAATGGCCCGCCGCTGCGGATCAAAGCTTCGGTGCGCTGGGCCTGCACTGGCAGGTTGGCCAACGGCACCGTGGCCACACCCGCGCCCGAATCCTTGCCCTGGGCCAGGCCGCCGAATGCCAAAGTTCCCGCAAATATGAAGGCAAGCACCAACTTAGTTAATGTCCGCCCGTTGGCGCTAGAACAAAGCATGTCCACGGGAATACCCTTAAAACCGAAGGCGCGATGCTACCTGACCCGCGCAAAAAGCTCAAGCCCAAGCCCCGGGAATTGCCCAGTAATTCAGCATGCAAGTGCATGCTCACATTCTGCAAAAATCAGAACTTAAAAAGGTTTCTGTATTTTTGCTGCAATGCAATCAGGTTTTTACCCGCGCCCGCTGGCCGGTGGCCGGCGTGCACCGTTTCAGCGCGCTGCATTGGCATCAGCAACGGTCAGCGCGGTCATGTTGATGATGCGCCGCACCGTGGTGGACGGGGTCAGGATGTGCACCGGCTTGGCCGCGCCGAGCAACACCGGGCCGATGGCGATGCCGCCACCTGCCGCCGTTTTGAGCAGGTTGTAAGCAATGTTGGCGGCGTCGATGTTGGGCAGCACCAGCAAATTGGCTTCACCTTGCAGCGTGCTGCGCGGCATGGTTTCGGCGCGGAAGTTCGCATCCAGCGCACAGTCGCCGTGCATTTCACCGTCGACTTCCAGCCACGGTGCGCGAGCACGAATCAACGCCAAGGCGTCGCGCATCTTCACCGCCGAGGGCAGGTTGCTGGAGCCGAAATTGGAGTGCGACAGCAACGCCGCCTTGGGTTCGATGCCGAAGCGCTTCAGCTCCTCGGCCGCCATCACGGTGATTTCGGCCAGTTCTTTCGCATCGGGGTCGGCGTTGACGTGGGTGTCGACCAAGAACACCTGGCGCCCGGGCAAGATGAGCCCGTTCATGCAGGCATAGGTGCACACGCCTTCGCGCTTGCCGATGACCTGGTCGATGTGCGCCAGGTGCATGGCGGTGCTGCCCCAGGTGCCGCAGACCATGCCGTCGGCTTCACCCTTGTGCAGCAGCATGGCGCCGATGAGCGTCAGGCGGCGGCGCATTTCGATCTTGGCGAACTGCGCCGTCACGCCCTGGCGCTCCATCATGCGGTGGTAGGTTTGCCAGAAGTCGTGGTAGCGCTCGTCATGGTCGGTGTTGACGACATCGAAGTCGCGCCCCAGCGCCAGGCGCAGGCCGAACTTCTCAACCCGCGCGGCAATCACGTCCGGGCGGCCGATCAAGGTGGGCCGGGCCAGACCCTCGTCGCACACCACCTGCACCGCGCGCAGCACGCGCTCTTCTTCGCCTTCGGCATAGACCACGCGCTTGGCCACGGCGCGCTTGGCCAGGTTGAAGATCGGCTTCATCGTCGTGCCCGAGGCGTAGACGAAGGTTTGCAGCTTTTCGCGGTAGGCCTGCATGTCAGCGATCGGCCGCGCGGCCACGCCCGAGGCCGCCGCCGCAGCGGCCACGGCGGGCGCAATCTTCATCATCAGGCGCGGGTCGAACGGCTTGGGGATCAGGTATTCCGGCCCGAAGCTGAGATCCGCACCCACATAGGCCGCGGCCACCACCTCGCTCTGTTCGGCTTGAGCCAACTCGGCGATGGCATGCACCGCGGCGATCTCCATGGCTTCGGTGATGGTGGTGGCGCCGCAGTCCAGCGCGCCGCGGAAGATGTACGGGAAGCACAGGACGTTGTTGACCTGGTTCGGGTAGTCGGTGCGGCCGGTGGCCATCAGCGCATCGCCGCGCACGGCCTTCACTTCTTCGGGTGTGATCTCGGGCGTGGGGTTGGCCAGCGCCAGGATGATCGGCCGCGCCGCCATGGCCGCCACCATCTCCGGCTTGAGCACGCCGCCGGCCGACAAGCCCAGGAAGATGTCGGCCCCGGCCATCACCTCGGCCAGTGTGCGCGCACTGGTCTTCTGGCTGAACACGATCTTGTCGGCGTCCATCAACTCGGTGCGGCCTTCATAGACCACGCCGGCCAAATCAGTCACCCAGATGTTTTCGCGCGGCAGCCCGAGCTTGACCAACAGCCCCAGGCACGCCAGTGCGGCCGCCCCCGCGCCCGAGGCCACGAGCTTGACCTCGCTCATGCCCTTGCCCGCCACCTTGAGCGCATTCAGCACCGCCGCGCCAACCACGATGGCGGTGCCATGTTGATCATCGTGGAAGACCGGGATCTTCATGCGCTGGCGCAACTGGCGCTCCACGTAAAAGCAATCCGGCGCCTTGATGTCTTCGAGGTTGATGCCGCCGAACGTGGGCTCCAGCGCGGCGATGATGTCGACCAGCTTGTCGAGGTTCTTTTCGTTCACCTCCAGGTCGAACACATCGATGCCGGCGAACTTCTTGAACAGCACGCCCTTGCCTTCCATCACCGGCTTGGCCGCCAGCGGGCCGATGTCGCCCAGGCCCAGCACCGCGGTGCCGTTGGTCACCACCGCCACCAGGTTGCCGCGCGAGGTGTAGCGAAAGGCATTGGCCGGATCGGCGGCAATTTCCTCGCAGGCCGCGGCCACGCCCGGCGAGTAGGCCAATGCCAGGTCGTGCTGGTTGACCAATTGCTTGGTCGCCATGATGGCCACCTTGCCCGGCGTGGGGAACTCGTGATAGTCGAGCGCCGCGCGGCGCAGCTCGGCGCGTTGTTGTTCAGTGGTAGGCATGGGCCGGGCCTTTGCGGTGAAGGCGGCACTGAGGGCCGTTTGGGCACGACAGGCCAGGGAGCAGGGGCGCGAATTTTAGTCATGCCCGTCGCTGCGCGTTATTGCGTAGCGGCGCCGCGCGCCCAGGCGGAATACTCAGCGCATGCTTGCCGCCCAAGCCGAGCCTTCCCCCGCACCGCCCGGCTGGCGTGGCCGCCGCCTGCTGCTGTGGGCCGCGCTGGTGGCGCTGCTGCTGGTGGCGCAAACGCTGCTGCTGGCGCTCACCATCAACCAAGAAGCCGGCCGGCTGCAAGACGAAACCGAAAGCCTGGCGCTTGAAACGGTGGGCGACGTGAAGAGCGAGCTGGCGCGCAACCTGCAAGGCCTGCAGGCGCTGATGTGGAAACAGCCCGCGCCGCTGCGCTGGCGCGAAGAGGCCACGCAGATCTTGCGCCAACAGCGTGCCGTGCTGCGCCTGGAACGGCGCGAGAACACGATGGAGATCGCCGACGCGCAGGACTCTGCGCAACATGGCGCGCTGTTCGGACGCCTGCGCCGCCAAGACCTGGAAGTCGAAACCACCCAAGCCTGCGCCGCCGCGCGCCGCCATGCCTCGCCGTCGTACTCGCGCAGCTTTTTCGTGCCCATGCTCAGCGGCCAGGGCCAGGAGGTGATGGACCTGTGCATCCCGGTGCTCAGCGATGGCCGCGAAGAAGGCTTTCTGGTCGCCACCTTCAGCCTGCAAGCGGTGCTTGAGAGCGTGCTGCCGCGCGAACGCGCACGCGCCTTCGAGTTCAGCTTTGTTGAGGCCGACGGCTCGCGCCTGGCGCGCGCCGGGCTGCCGCGCGGCGCCGGCGTGTACCGGGCCGACCGCCTGGTCGACCTGCCCGGTGCCGGCCTGCAACTGCGCGTGAACAGCGCCACCGGCCAGCCCAGCCTGGTGCCCAACCTGACCACGGCGCTGGTGCTGGGCTTGTCGCTGGCCTTGTTCGGCCTGGTCATCGTGCTGGCGCGCGACGTGCGCAGGCGCTCGCAGGCGGAACGCCAATTGGCCGAGGCGCTGGCCTTTCGCAAGGCGATGGAAGACTCGCTCAGCACCGGCTTGCGCGCGCGCGACCTGGCCGGGCGCATCACCTATGTCAACCCGGCGTTCTGCGCCATGGTCGGCTTTGCGCCCGAAGCCCTGCTTGGCCAAGCCCAGCCGCCCTATTGGCCCACCGAACTGGCCGACGAATACCAACGCCGCCAGGCGCACCGCCTGACGCCCCCGGTGGCCGGCCAGGTGGCCGCGCGTGAAGGCTTTGAAACCCTGTTCATGCGCCAGGGCGGCGAACGCTTTCCGGTGATGATCTACGAGGCGCCGTTGGTCGACGGCCAGGGCCGGCACACCGGCTGGATGAGCGCGGCGCTCGACATCACCCACCAGCGCAGCATGGAAGAGTTGGCGCGCCAGCAGCAGGAAAAGCTGCAAGCCACGGCGCGCTTGGCCACGGTGGGCGAGATGGCTTCGCTGCTCAGCCACGAACTGAACCAACCGCTGGCCGCGATCGCCAGCTACGCCAGTGGTTCGCTCAACATGGCCGATGAACCCGATGCGCAGGCCCTGATGCGCCAGGGCCTGCAACGCATCTGCGAACAGGCCGACCGTGCCGGGCGGGTGATCAAGAGCGTGCACGACTTCGTGCGCCGGCGCGAGCAGTCGCGCGAGGCGCTGGATGCGGCCGCACTGCTCGATGCTGCCTTGCCCCTGGTGCGCATGCAGGCGCGCAAGAGCGGCACGCAGATCGAACTGGATCTGCCCGCCGCACCGGCCGTGGTGTGGTGCGACCGCACGATGATCGAGCAGGTGCTGATCAACCTGGCACGCAACGCCATCCAGGCCATGGAGCGGCTCGAACCCGGCCAGCGCGTGCTCACCCTGCGGGTGCACCAGTCACAGGTGCGCTGGGTCACCTTCAGCGTCATCGACAACGGCCCGGGCATCAGCGCCGAGGTGGCCGCGCGCCTGTTCACGCCGTTCTTCACCACCCGCGCCGAAGGCATGGGCCTGGGCCTGAGCCTGTGCCGCACGGTGGTGGAGCAGCACGGTGGTGAATTGAGCTTTGCCTCGCCACCACCCGGGCGCGCGGTGGGCACCGAGTTTCGGTTTACGCTCGCCGCCCCACCCACTCCGGGCCACGCCGCAGCAACGTGAGCACCTCGCCAGCCCCCAGCCTGGGCTTGCCCACCGTTTATTTGGTGGACGACGAAGACGCCGTGCGCGACGCGCTGGCCTGGCTGCTGCGTTCGCGCCGCCTGCTCTCGGAAGGCTTTGCCGGCGGCGCGGAATTTGCCCAGCATGTGCAGCAGCGACTGGAGCCCGGGCAGCCCGACTGGCCGCGCGCGCCGGCCTGCCTGGTGCTGGACATGCGCATGCCCGGCATGAACGGCCAGGCGCTGTTCGACTGGCTGATCGAGCGTGGCCTGCTGGCCATGCTGCCGGTGATCTTCCTCACCGGCCATGGCGACGTGGCCACCGCGGTGGCCGCGGTCAAGCGCGGCGCCTTCGACTTTGTGGAGAAGCCGTTTTCCAACAACAGCCTGGTTGACAGGATCGAACAGGCCCTGGCCCTCAGCGCGGCCGAACTGGCGCGCCGGCACATGCGTGCCGCGCACGCCCAGGCCTTGGGCGACCTCACCGAACGCGAGCACGAAGTCATGCAGCAAGTGGTGGCCGGGCGGCCCAACAAGCTCATCGCCGACGCCCTGGGCATCAGCGTGCGAACGGTCGAAGTGCACCGCGCGCGCTTGTTCGAAAAGATGGGCGTGAAGTCGGCCGTGGAGCTGAGCAACTTGTTGCGGGCACCGCAATGAGCCTGGGCGAATTCGACCTCATCGCCAAGTATTTTGAACGGCCTGTGCAGAAAGCGGTTAAGGGCATCGGCGACGACTGCGCGCTGCTTGCGCCCACGCCGGGCATGCAGCTGGCCGTGTCCAGCGACATGCTGGTCGAAGGCCGGCACTTTTTGTCCACCGTCGCGCCGCAGCTCCTCGGCCACAAGGCCCTGGCCGTGAACCTGAGCGACCTGGCGGCGTGCGGCGCCCAACCGCTGGCCTACACGCTGGCCCTGGCCATGCCGCGGGTGGACGAAACCTTCCTCGCCGGTTTCGCGCAAGGCCTGCACGCCCTGGCCGATGCCCACGGCATTGAACTCGTGGGCGGCGACACCACCGCCGGGCCGCTGGCCATCTGCATCACCGTGTTCGGTGAAGTGCCGCCCGGCCAGGCCTTGCTGCGCAGCGGCGCCGCGCTGGGCGACGACATCTGGGTCAGCGGCACGCTGGGCGACGCGCGCCTGGCGCTCGAAGCCTTTCGCGGCACGCTGGCCTTGAGCGGTGAGGCGTTCGCGCAGGTGCGCCAGGCCATGGAAAGCCCCACGCCGCGCGTGGCGCTGGGCCTGGCGTTGCGCGGCGTGGCCAGCAGCGCCATCGACCTGAGCGACGGCCTGAGCGGCGACCTGGGCCACGTGCTGGCGCGCAGCGGCGTGGGCGCCAGCATCCACACCGCGGCCCTGCCGCGCAGCGCCTGGCTGAGTGCGCAAGACCTGGCCGTGCAATGGCTGTGCGGCGTGGCCGGCGGTGACGACTACGAGTTGCTGTTCACCGCCCCGGCCCACCGCCACGCTGGCGTGCTGGCCGCGGGCTTGCAGGCCGGCGTGCCCGTCACCCGCATCGGCGTGATCGAAGCGGCGCCGGGGCTGCGCCTGCTCGATGAAGCTGGCGCGCCACTGCCACAGCGCTTCAACGCTTTCGATCACTTCAAAGCATGAACGCCGCCCGCCGCGCCAGCGCGCGCCTGATGTTCGAGCACCCGGCCCATCTGCTGGCCTTGGGCTTTGGCAGCGGCCTGGCGCCGCGCGCGCCCGGCACCGTGGGCACGCTGTGGGCCTGGCTGACCTGGCTGTTGCTGGCGCGCTGGCTGGGAGCGATGAGCGATGCACAGTGGGCACTGCTGCTTGCCGCGGCCTTGCCGGTGGGCGTGTGGGCCTGCACCGTGTGTGCGCGCAACATGGCGGTGAGCGACCCCGGCGCCATCGTCTGGGACGAGATCGTCGCCTTCTGGCTGGTGCTCTGGCTGGCCATGCCCATGGGGTGGTGGGGCCAGCTCGCGGCCTTCGCGCTGTTCCGTTATTTCGATGCCGCCAAGCCCGGCCCGGTGGCCTGGGCCGACCGGCACTTCAAGCCCGCCCCGGGTGCGCCGATCACCTGGCGCGCCGGCCTGGGCATCATGCTCGATGACCTGGTCGCGGCGGGCTGCACCCTGCTCGTCATCACCTTGTGGCGCATCCTATGGACTTGAATGTTTTTGAAGCCGACGTGCTGGCCTTGGCTGCCGCGCTGCGCCAACGCGGCTGGCTGCTGGCCAGCGCTGAAAGCTGCACCGGCGGCTTGATCGCCGCGGCCTGCACCGCGCTGGCCGGGTCGAGCGACTGGTTTGAGCGCGGCTTCGTCACCTACAGCAATGCCGCCAAGACCGAGATGCTGGGCGTGCCCGGCGCCTTGATCAAGCGCCATGGCGCGGTGAGCCAGCCCGTGGCGGTGGCCATGGCACAAGGGGCGCTTAACCATTCAAAAGCGCACCTTGCCGTGGCCGTCACCGGCGTTGCCGGCCCGGCCGGTGGCACGCCGGCCAAGCCGGTGGGCACGGTGTGGTTGGCGCTGGCCGTGCGTGGCACCCCGGCCCAGGCGCAGTTGCTGCAACTGGGTGGTGACCGCGGCAGCGTGCGCGCACAAACCGTGAGCGCGGCGCTGCGCGCCTTGTTGGCGCAGGCAGCGTGAAGGTGTTGCTGTGTGGCCAATGGCCTGAAGCTGAGGCGGCGGCCTGGCACGCCGCCCTGGCGCATGCCGCGCCCGAAGTCACTTGGTTGAATGAACAACAAGCCGCCGCGCAGGCGGATGCCGTCGACGCCGCGGTGGTGGCCAACCCGGCGCCGGGCAGCCTGCGCGCCTACCCCGACTTGCGCCTGATCCAAAGCCTGTGGGCCGGCGTCGACCGGCTGCTGGCCGACCCCGGCTTGCCGCAGCAGGTGCCGCTGGCGCGCATGGTCGACCCGGCCCTCACCGCGGCCATGACCGAGACCGCGCTGTGGGCCACGCTCGCGCTGCACCGCGGCTTCTTCGGCTACGCCGCGCAGCAGCGCCAGCAGCGCTGGCAGCCGCTCGCACAACGCCGCGCTGCCGAGGTGAACGTGGCCGTGCTCGGCCTGGGCGTGCTGGGCAGTGCCGTGGCGCGCTGCCTGGTCGCGCAGGGCTACGCCGTGGCCGGCTGGGCGCATCAGGCCGGGCCGCGAGCCGGCGTGTCGCACGCAGTCAGCGGTTTGGCGGCGCTGCCCGCGCTGTTGGCGCGCAGCCACGTCGTCATCAACCTGCTGCCGCTCACACCGGCCACACGCGGCCTCATCAACAGCACGTTCCTCAACCACCTGCCAGCCGGCGCCGCGCTGGTGAACCTGGCGCGTGGCGCGCATGTGGTGGATGCCGATCTGCTGGCTGCGTTGAACAGCGGACGGCTGGCCCACGCCGTGCTCGACGTTTTTCACACCGAGCCGCTGCCGGCCGTGCACCCGTACTGGGCGCACCCGCACGTGACCGTGCTGCCGCATGCCGCAGCGCTGACCGATGAACGCAGCGCTGCCAGCGTGGTGGCTGCCAACCTGCGCGCGCTGGCGCACGGGCAGCCGCTGCAACACGTGGTGCAACGCCAGCGCGGCTACTGACGCGCGACACGCCTGGGCACAATCCCGCTTCACTTGAAAACGAGCACACCGTGGAAGACCTTCAGTCCTGGATCGGCCGCAGCGAAACCTTGGTGGATCACATCAGCGCCACGCCCGTGCGCGCCCTGGCCGCCACGCTCGACCACCCCGACGCCGCGGTGCCCGCCGGCACACCGCTGCTGCCGCTGTGGCATTGGCTGTACTTCCTGCCGCTGCGCCGGGCCAGCGAGATCGGGCCCGACGGTCACCCGCAACGCGGTGGCTTCATGCCACCCATCGAGCAGCCGCGGCGCATGTGGGCCGGCAGCCAGTTCGAGTGGCACGCGCCGATTTGTGTGGGCGATGCCGTCCAGCGCACATCCACCATTGCCAACGTGAGCAGCAAGGCCGGGCGCAGCGGCAAGCTGGTGTTCGTGAAGGTGCGCCACGAGCTGCATTGCAACGGCGCCGCGCAGCCGGCGCTGGTGGAGTGGCACGACATCGTCTACCGCGAAGCGCGCCAGCCGGGCGATGCCGAGCCGCCGCCGCAAGCCGCGCCCACGGCTGCCACCTGGCGGCGCGCCATCACGGCCGATGAAGTGCTGCTGTTCCGCTACAGCGCGCTCACCTTCAACGGCCACCGCATCCACTACGACCGCCCCTACGCCACTCAAGCTGAAGGTTATCCGGGCCTGGTCGTGCACGGCCCGCTGCTGGCCACCTTGCTGCTCGACCTGCTGCGCCGCCACGTGCCACAGGCCGAGGTGGCGAGCTTTCAATTCCGCGCCGTGCGGCCCACGTTCGACGGCCAGGCCTTCACGCTGAACGGCAGCCCGGATGCCGACTCAAACGGCAAGACCGTGAAGCTCTGGGCGCAGGACCACGAAGGCTGGCTGACCATGGACGCCACGGCCACGCTACGCTGACCCTCACCTTCAACCCTGCGCCCGGCGCACCGCATAACATGGACTTGAATCTGACAGGCCGCACGGCATTGGTCACCGGCGCCAGTGTGGGCATTGGCCGCGGCATTGCACTGGCGCTGGCCGAAGAGGGCGTGCGCCTGGCGCTCACGGCACGGCGCCTGGACAAGCTTCAGGAAGTAGCCGCCACCATCGTGGCCGCGGGCGGCCTGGCACCCACGCTCATCGAGCAAGACATGGTTGCCGACGATGCCGCGCAGCGCCTGGCCGCAGCCGCGGTTCAAGGCCTGGGCCAGGTGGACATCCTGATCAACAACGCCGGCGGCTCGCGCAGCTTCAAAGACCTGCATGTGAGCGAAGCGCAGTGGCAGGAAGCGCTGACGCTGAACTTCCACCGCCCGCGCCAACTGGGCGATGCGCTGATCGACCAGATGATCGCGCGGCGTTGGGGCCGAGTGATCAACATCACGGGCAAAAGCGAGCCCGATCACGTCAACGGCGCCTTCTGCGCCAAGGCCGGCCTGCACAGTTGGGCCAAGGGCCTGAGCCGCATGGTGGGGCCGCACGGCATCACCGTGAACTGCATTCCGCCCGGGCGCATTCACAGCGAACAAATCTTGCGCAACTACACACCCGAATACCGGCAGTGGCAATGCGAGAACGAGATTCCCATGGGCCGCTATGGCGAGCCCGAAGACCTGGCCAACCTGGTGTGTTTTTTGGCCAGCCCGCGCGCCAGCTACATCACCGGGGCGGTGATCCCGGTGGATGGCGGCTTGCGGCGTTATCAGTTTTAACGTTACACATCATTCAATGAACCCGAGCGAGCAATTGCCATGACCCTGACCCGCCGCGCCGTGTTGAGTGCTTCTGCTCTGGCTGTTCCGGGCCTGGTTCCGGCCCAAACGGCCTGGCCACGCCAGTCCATCCGCTTTGTGGTGCCCTTTGCCCCCGGCGGCACCAGCGAGATCGTGGCGCGCACCGTGGCCAATGAATTGAGCAAGCAACTCGGCCAGACGGTGTACGTTGAAAACAAGGGCGGCGGCGCCGGCCTGCCGGCCATGCAAGACGTGGCCAAGGCCGCGCCCGATGGCCACACCCTCATCCTGGGCCATGTGGGCTCGCTGGCGGTGAACCCCTTCATCTTTCCTAACCAGCCGTTTGATGTGAACAAGGACTTCATGCCGGTCACGCTGCTGGCCAAGGTGCCGAATCTGTTCGTCATCCATACCGATGTGCCGGCGCGCGACTTCAAAGAGTTCGTCGCCCACGTGAAGAAGCACCCGGGTCAGTTGAACTACGGCTCGGCCGGCAACGCCAGCGCCGGCCACTTGGCGATGGAATATTTGAAGTTGGTGGCGGGCCTGTTCATCACCCACATTCCCTACCGCGGCACCGGCCCGCAACTCACCGATTTGTTGGCCGGGCGCACGCAGGCTTCGTCAGCCGGCCTGCCTGCGCTGCTGCCGCATATCAAGAGCGGCAAGCTGCGCGCGATTGCGGTGGGCACGGCGCGCCGCCTGGCCGCGCTGCCCGATGTGCCCACCGTGGCCGAGATGGGATTCAAGGGCTTCGAGACCTCGCAGTGGTACGGCATCCTGGCGCCCGCGGGCACGCCGCGCGACATCGTCAAGCGCTTGCAGGAAGAGTCGCTCAAGGCGTTGAAAAGCAACTCGGTCACCGAGCGCTTCACGGCCGATGGCGCCAGCGGCGGCGGCGGCCCGCCCGAAGAATTTGCCGCCTTCATTGCCGAGCAGCAAAAGGTGTGGGGCGACATCGTCAAGCGCGCGGGCATCAAGCCTGACTGAAGCTGCGCAGCCACTTCGGCCTGCATGAAAAAAGCCGCGCGGCGTGTCAATGCCAGCGCGGCCGGTTGGTCAGTCGTTCGGCCAGCCTGCCATGACGGCAGGCTGTTGGCCGCAGCGATTCAGCGCAATCGCATCACGCCAACATCATCAGTTGCCCGTGGCGCGCAGCGCCACGCCCAGCGCGTCGTAGGCCGGCTTGTTGATGCGGATCGACCACATCAACTCGCTGGCCGGCACATGGTCCTTGCCGGCGTACCAGACGCTGCCGTTGTGCTCGGCGTACATGCGCTCAAAGAAGCCGCGGCCCACGAAGCCCGCCGGCATGGCCGCAAACTTCAACACCTTTTTCCCGCCCGTGACGGCCACCGTGTACGTGGTGTCCAGCACCGCCACGAAGTTGGTCGGTTTGTCGCCCGCCACCAGGCGGTTGGCGGTGTAGAAGCGGGCCGCGCCGGTGGCCGGGTTGAAGGCGACGCGGTAGTCCACCCGCGTGGTCATCGTGGCCGAGGGCGCCGCGTCCAGGAAGTACTGGTACACGTGCATGGTGTTGGCGCCATTCAACGCCGCACCTTGCCAGTCGCCCGGGTACTTGCCGACGAACTCATCCAACGTGGTGGCAAACGGCCAGGTGCTGAAGGCCACCGTGGCGTCAGCCGGTGCCACGCGCACCTGGCTGCCGGCGTCGGTGAACAGGTTGATGGGGGTGGCCGTGCGCCGCGAACCGCGGTACTCCATCGTCGAGCCTTCCGGGAACACATTGCTGCCCAAGGCCGTGGCCACCGTCAAGCCCGTGGCGGCATCGATGACGGTGCCTGAACTCGGGCTCACGCCCCAGTTGCCGTAGTCGAACGCACCGTCCTTGCTGCCATAGGCGCGGATGTCGTTGATGACATCCGACATCTTGCGGCCCGCCAGGGTGAGCGTGGTGCGGTGCGCACGCTCGTCCACGTAGCCCTTGCAATAGATGCCGTCAAACGGTGCCACGCTGTTGATCAGGTTGACGCCCACCCCATCGCTGGGGCAGTCGTACCACTCGCTGCCGGTCCACATCAATTGATTGCGGGCAAAGGTTTGCACGAAGCCGCCGCTCACTTGATCGCGTTTTTCGTTGGCGACATAGTAGGTACTGTTCGGCAGCAAGGCACTGCTGTCGCCTTCGAAGGTGCGCACGCTGAAGTTGTTCGGGTCGGTGTAGCTGGCGTTGCGCAGCGTGCCAAATGGCCCGCTGTTGGCGGGCGCCACCGCTGGCACATGGGCTTCGATGCCCAGGGCCGTGCGCAGGGCGTCCCACGCCGGGCCGTTCAGGCGCACGTCGCTGCGCGTGGTTTCCAGATCGCGCATGCCACGGAACACGGTGCCGCTGCGTTCGACCCACATGCGCAGGCCGCGTTGGCGCTGCACCAGCTCGGCCGGGTAGCCCGAGGCCACGCGCATGACACGCGCATCGCCCTGCGCGCTGATGCCCAGGGTGCCGTCGCTGGCGGTCACGCAGTTCAGCGCCGCCTGGTCGGTCTTGCGCACATCGCACTTGTAAAAGCGCACGCTCAGGCTGGCCACATTGAAGCCGGCGCGGTAACGCTTGAAGGCTTCCAGCGTGGTGTCGAGTTGCTCGGCCAAGGGCAGGTCTGTGACGAACACCGTGTTGGCGTTGGCCGGTGTTGCCGCGGCGTCCACCAGGTTGCCGGGCATGCCGCTGTATTGCTCCAGCGTGGTGGCCTGGCGGTACTTGCCATCCGGCCAGCGCACCGTGGATTTGTTTTGCAGCTCGATGCGTTCGGTGCCGCCGATGTCGCCACGCGTGCTGCGCATGCTCAGCTTCGAGCCGGCAGGGAACACGGCTGCGGCGGGCAGCAAGTCAGGGCTGGCGCCCCACTTCACCGGCAGGCCCAGCTCGTTCGTGTGGGCGCCCACGCTGTCGGCCAGCGGGTGAGCGCGGATCATCGTGACCACTTCGCGCAGCGTTTTGCCGGCGATGGTTTCGGTGACGATCTTCGACTCATTGCGCGAGCTGGGGCAGTAGGTCGAGGTTTGCGGCGTGGTGGCCGTGGCCGCCTTAACGCGCGAGATCACTTGCCACTGCAAGGCACAGGTTTCCCAGGCGCTGCCGCTCCAGTAGGCCTGGTTGCGGTTGAAGGGCACGTCTTGCGTGTTGACGACGTTCTTGCGCACCTCGTGGGCGGTGAATTCACCACTGCCGTCAAGCTGGCTGCTGTCGCCGGTGAACAGGGTGTAGCTGTAGTTGCCGGCATCGGTGTAGGCAAACCGGCGCACGCTGATGAAGGGGCCCGGTGCATCGGGTGTGCCGGTCGGCTGGGCCAGCACGTTGGCAATGGCGGCCACGGTGCCGGCGTTCAGGTTGCCTTCGGCCTTCACCGCGGCCACGGCCTCGGCCACCCGCGTGGCCGCGGTGGCTTGCGGGTTGGCAGCCAGCGCCGCGCCCAGGTGTTGCAAGCCACTGGCCACGGTTTGTTTGACGAGTGCGGCCACCTTGTCGGCTGCCACGCCACCCTGCGCCGCCAGGCGGGTGGTGTCGACGATCACGCCGGTGAGCGCGCGCGCCGCCAGCGCGGCTTCGGCACTGCCGCCCGAGCGCACAAAGTTGGCCAGCGGTGAACCCGGCAGGTTCAGCGCCTGCTGCACCTGCGCCGTGGCCTCGGCGATGGTCTTGCCGTTGTCCTTGGCCACGTCGGCCACGGCGGTGGTCAGGGCACTGACGAACACCTCTTGCGCCGTGGCGCTGCCGGTGGCGGGCGAACGCAGCGTCATGGCCGCGCCCACGGCAAAGCCCGTGTCCTTGTCAATGGCCGTGGCGGGCACCAGGGCAATCACCTCATGCTTGCCGGCATCGGCGGCCTTCACCTCCAGCCGGTAGCCGCCATCGGCATCAGTGAGCGCCGATGTCGGTTCGCCCGCGTCGCAGGCAGCGTTGTCGTTCAGGTCATAGCACACCGTCGCGCCCAGAAGCGGGCCGTCGGCCACGACGCCGGTGATCGACAGCGGCGTCTCAACGACAACGGGTTCGCCACCACCACCGCCGCAAGCGGCCAGGATGGCGGTCGCCAAGAGGGTCAGCGGCCAAGGGGTGGAGATCTGGTGATGGCGGGTGGGCATGAATGGGTGGGCTGAATGAGCGCGGGAAATGTCCGCCCGCCCATTCTTCAAGGGGGCCTCGCTGCAAGCGCGCAAAGGAAGCCACTGAAGTGCGGCTACCTTTGCGCTTTGCCGGTTGATTCAGCTCGGCCCCGCAGCGCCCTGGCGGGCCACGCCCGCGCCTGGCGCTTACTGCGCTCACATGTCCATCGCTTCAGCCACCTCGATCGACCCGCCCATGGCCCGGATCGGGCAACCCTTGGCGTGGGCCAGCGCGGCTTCCAGGTTCGCCGCTTCAACCAGCGAATAGCCGCTGGTCGGGTTGGCGCCGCCGTGGTCGGCCACCGAGCCGTCGGCGTTCACGGTGGAAGACTTGCCCACCGGGTGGCCGCCATCGACCAGCGCGCTGCCCATGCCGCCCATCCACTTGCCCCAGGCATCCATCGTCTTGGCCTTCTCAGCATCGGTCTTGGGCACGCCGCCACCGTGGTACACGAACAAAAATTTCGCCATTTCCAACTCCTGGTTTGAACTTGAACAGCGCCCGCAGGTCGGGGCGCGCCGCATCGGCCGCACAGGCCGATGGCTTGGAGACTAGACACGGCACCGGCCGCTGTCATTGGGCAAAGTGGCGCGAATGGGGCGGTTGCGTTGTGCAGTCTGCACAATGGCGCATGCCTGCGTACCACGCCCGGGCCCTGGCCGCCGCCCTGCAGCGGCTGGGCCGCAGCGCGCACTTGCCGGCCGCGGCAGCGCATCTGCGCGCACGCCAGCAGCATCGGAGCTGAGTTGCGCGCCACCGTGCTGGCCGAGATCCCGGCGTTCACCGCTTCGCGCGACCCGCTCACGCTGCGGGCGCTGGACGCCCACGCGCCGCAGCACCTGGTTGAAATCCTGCGCCTGCTCGAAGGCGGCGACGTGGGCGACTTCGCCTTCGTGCGCGAACACGCCCGGCTGCGCGCCGAGCACCGATTCCCGCTCGAAGCCGTGCTGCACGCCTACCGTTGCGGCCACAAGGTGTTTGCGCGTTGGTTGCGCCAGGCGGTAATGGGAGCCCCCAAACCTGTCGCTTCGCGCCAGGCCGACCGAGGGGGGATGAGCAAAGTGGCAGCGCCACATTTGCTCATGGATACCGTTGCGCCGCCCAAGGCCGCGGGCGAAACCGCCGCCGCGGTGGCCGACTTCGCGCTGGAATACACCGACGCTGTCAGCACCGTGCTCTCAGCCGCCTATGCCAGCCAGGTTCAACTGCTGGCCGACGTGGCGGGCGACGAGCGCGCGCAGTTGCTCAACATCGTGCTCGGCGGCTTTGATGAGTCGGATGCACGCGTCGCGGCCATCCTGCGCCGCGCCGGTTTTCTGCAAGGGCGGCAAAGCTTTTGCGTCGTGTTGGCGCAGGCCGTTCAGGCCAGCGAAATGGACAGCCCGGCGCGCACGCGGCGGCTGGCCGAGACGCTGGATCAACTCGTGCCGGCGCAGCGCGCACGCCGCCTGATCGACGTGCGCGACGGCCGAGTGACGGCCGTGTTCTCGGGCGTGCAGCGCCAGTCGGGCTGGACGCCGGCCAGCCCCTCGCTGGCCGAACGCATCGCCGCCGACTTGGCCACCGCCGGCAACGGCGTGCTCGTCGGCGTGAGCGGCGATGTCTTCTCCACCTCGCGCGTGCCCAGCGCCCACCGCCAGGCCTTGCTCGCCTTGCGCATGGCCAGCCTGACGACGCGCGTGGTGGCCTTCGCGGCCACGCCGCTGCGCCACTTGATGATCCACCTGGCGGGCGACGACTTGCAGCGCCTGCTGCCCACCTGGGCCGCCGACTTCTACGCCGCCGATGACAAGCTCGGCGGCAGCTTGCAGGCCACGCTGCGCGCCTATGCCGGTGCCGACATGAACCTGCTCAAGGCCGCGGCGCAATTGGGCGTGCACCCGAACACGCTGTATGCGCGCATGAACCGCATCAGCGAAGTCACCGGCCTGAACGCGCGCGGCTATGCCGCCTTGACGGACTTATTGACCGTGCTCGATGCGCGCGACGCCGGCACCAATGGCGTGTGAGATAACCGCCCGGGCCGCACATTAAAGTCCCAGGCTGCGATCGCCTTGTGGCGCCGCCCACGGAGACACGATGAACGAACGCATCCAGCGCCGCCAATGGCTGGCGCAGGCCGCTGCCCTCAGCAGCCTGGCCTGGCTCGGCCAGGCGGCGGCGCAGCAGGCCTTGCACCGGCCATCAACGACGTGCTGGCCGGCCATGTGCAGGCGGTGGCGGTGAACGCGCTGGAAGTGCAGCCGCATGTGAAGGCTGGCAAGCTGCGCGTGCTGGCGGTGCTGAGCGCCGCGCGCCCGCCGATCTTTGCCGACGTGCCCAGCATCGCCGAGGCCGGCTACCCGGGCTTCGAGGCCAGCGTCTGGTACGGCTTCATCGCACCCGCGGGCTTGCCGCCCAACGTGCTGGCGCGGCTGCACGCCGAGGTGCAAAGAGCGCTGGCCATGCCCGACGTGAAAGAGCGCTTGCAAGCCGCGGGCGGCGAGGTGCTGCCCGGCGCCACCGCCGCCTTCGCCAGCCTGCTGGCGAGCGAACGCACGCGCTATGACAAGCTGATCCGCGAAGCGCGCATCACGCCCGATTGAAGCGGCTGTTAAACCTGGGTGCACGCATGCTGAAACTTCGCCGCGGCCTGCTGGCTGCTCCTCTTTTGGCGGCCTTGCTGGGGGCTTGCGCCAGCGGACTGCCTGCGCCTGCTTCTGCGGCGCCGCCCGAAGTTCGCGCCGCGCTCGCCCCCACCGGCACCTTGCGCGTGGGCGTGTACCCCGGCAGCCCAAGCTCGATGCTGCGCGCGCCAGGAAGTGAGGACATGCGCGGGCTGAGCGTGGACATCGGCCTTGAGCTGGCGCGCCGCCTGGGCGTGCCGGGGCAGATCGTCATCTTCCCGCGCGTGGCCGAAGTGGTGGCGGGGCTGAAGGCCGGGCAGGCGGATGTGACCATCACCAACGCCACCCCGGCGCGCGCCGCGGACGTGGTCTTCAGCGCGCCGCTGGTGGGCCTCGAACTGGGCTATCTGGCGCTGCCTGGCAGCAAGGTGCAGGCGCTGGATGAAGTCGATCAACCCGGCATGCGCATTGGCGTCAGCCTGGGCAGCAGCTCGCAGGCGACGTTGACCCGTCTACACAAGCACGCCAGCGTCGTGCCCGCGCCCACGCTGCAAGCCGCCGCCGAGATGCTGCGCGGCGGGCAGATCGACGCCTTCGCCACCAACAAGGGCATCTTGTTCGAGCTGGCCCACAGCCTGCCCGGCGCCCGTGTGCTGCCCGGCCGCTGGGGCCTGGAAAGCCTGGCGCTGGCCGTGCCCAAGGGGCGTGAGGCGGCGCGCGCCCGGCTGGCAAGGTTCACGCAAGACATGGCCGAGCAAGGCCATGTGCAACGCGCATCGCAACGCGCGGGCTTGCGCGGCACGGTGCCGGCCAAGTGAAATCGAAAGTTAAGAGGTGACGACACCTGCTGCGGGCCACGGCATGCTGGATGTGCTGGTCATCGGCGGCGGCAACGCCGCCCTGTGCGCCGCGCTCACGGCGCGCGAGGCAGGAGCGTCGGTGCTGCTGCTGGAAGCCGCGCCGCGCGCATGGCGTGGCGGCAACAGCATGCACACGCGCAACCTGCGCTGCATGCACGCTGCGCCGCAAGACGTGTTGACCGACGCCTACCCCGAAGAAGAGTTCTGGCAAGACCTGCTGAAAGTGACCGGCGGCAAGACCAACGAAGCGCTGGCGCGGCAGGTGATTCGTGCATCAGCCACCTGCCGCGGCTGGATGCAGCAACACGGCGTGCGCTTTCAGCCCTCGCTGACCGGCACGCTGCACCTGAGCCGCACCAACGCCTTCTTCATGGGCGGCGGCAAGGCGCTGGTCAACGCCTACTACCGCAGTGCCGCGGCGCTGGGCGTGGAAATTCGCTATGACAGCCCGGTGCACAGGCTCGAATTGGTGCATGGCCGCTTCCGTGCCGCGCTGCTTGAAAACGGCGAGCGCATCGCGGCGCGCAGTTGTGTCGTGGCCGCCGGCGGGTTCGAGTCCAACCTGGCCTGGCTGCGTGAAGCCTGGGGCCAGAATGCGCTGGGCGAATGGCCGGCAGAGCAGTTCCTGATTCGCGGCACGCGCTTCAACCTGGGCGTGCTGCTGAAGGACTTGCTGGCCCAGGGGGCCGACGCCGTGGGCGACGCCACGCAGGCCCACATGGTGGCCATCGACGCGCGCGCGCCGCTGTTTGATGGCGGCATCGTCAGCCGGGTGGACGCAGTGTCGCTGGGCATCATGGTCAACCGAGACGGCCGGCGCTTTTACGATGAAGGCGAAGACTTCTGGCCCAAGCGCTACGCCCTGTGGGGCCGTCTGGTGGCGCTGCAACCCGGCCAGGTGAGCCATTGCATCATCGACGCCAAGGCGATGGGTCGCTTCATGCCAACCGTGTTCAAGGGCGCGCAGGCCGACACGCTGGCAGGCCTGGCCCAGCAGCTTGGGTTGAACGAGGCCGCACTGCTGCAAACCGTGCACGAGTTCAACGCCGCGTGCCGGCCCGGTGAGTTCGACCATGCCGTGTTGGATGGCTGCAAAACGCAAGACCTGACCCCCGCCAAATCGCACTGGGCGCGGCCCATCGACACGCCGCCTTACCGCGGCTACACACTCAAGCCCGGCGTCACCTTCACTTACCTCGGCGTGAAGGTTGATGAAACAGCGGCGGTGCATTTCGCCGCAAAACCCAGCCCCAACCTGTTCGCTGCCGGCGAGTTGATGGCCGGCAATGTGCTGGGCCAGGGCTACACCGCGGGCGTGGGCATGACCATCGGCACCGTGTTCGGCCAGCGCGCCGGGAAGGAGGCCGCGCATGCTGCCCTTGCTGCAACTCGTTGAACAAGCCGAGGCCGGCCGTGTGCTGCAAATCTGCAACGCCTGCCGCTATTGCGAGGGCCACTGCGCGGTGTTCCCGGCCATGGCGCGGCGCCTGGAATTCCCCGCCGCCGACCTGCACTACCTGGCCAACCTGTGCCACCAGTGCGGCGCCTGCCTAAACGCCTGCCAATACGCCAGCCCGCACGAGTTTGCCGTGAACGTGCCGCGCGCCCTGGCCGCGGTGCGCAACACCACGTATGCCGACTACGCCTGGCCACCGGCCTTGGCCGGGCTGTACCAACGCCGCGGCCTGAGCCTGGCGGCGGCCCTGGTGGCGGCCTTGGCGCTGTTCCTGGTGTTGATGCTGGCGCGCACGAACAACGTTTGGCATGAGCCGATGGCGGGTGACTTCTACCGCGTCTTTCCGCACGGCTTGATGGTGGGCCTGTTCGCGCCAGTGTTTGCGTTCGCCGTGCTGGCACTGGGCGTCGGCGTGACGCGCTTTTGGCGCGCGGCACCGCCCGGGCCCGCCAGTGCGGCCGCCGCCGCCGATGCGGCGCATCAAGCCCTGAGCCTGCAACACCTGGGTGGCGGCCATGGCCTGGGCTGCCCGAACGACAGCGACGCCTTCAGCCTGGCGCGCCGCAGCGCCCATCACTTCACCTTCTACGGTTTCATGCTGTGCTTTGCCGCCACCTGCGTGGCCACGCTGTACCACTATGCCTGGGGTTGGAAGGCGCCCTATGCACTGAGCAGTTTGCCCGTGCTGCTGGGCACGCTGGGCGGCGTGGCGATGGTGCTGGGCACCACCGCGCAGGCCTGGCTGCTGCGCCGGCGCGACCCCGAGTTGAGCCTGCCCGGCCAGCCCCGGCACGACCAGGCCTTCATCGCCTTGCTGTTCGCCGTGGCCAGCACCGGCCTGGCCTTGCTCGGCCTGCGCCACACCAGCGCCATGGGGCTGTTGCTGGCCGTGCACCTGGCGTGCGTGATGGCGCTGTTCCTGACGCTGCCCTACGGCTAGTTCGCGCACGGCCCCTATCGCGCCGCGGCGCTGCTGAAGTGGGCGCTCG
>JANMYI010000600.1:0-5680 GCA_031381955.1 Burkholderiales bacterium | reverse complement strand
GGCGTGGTGACGTACATGTAGCCGTTGTTAACGATCGGCGGCGCCTGGTGGCCTTCGACCTGGCCGGTTGCCAGCGACCACGCCAATTGCAGCCGGCCGACGTTCTGTTCGTTGATCTTGTCCAGCGCGCTGTAGCCCCAGCCGCCGTAGTTGCCGCGGTACATCAGCCAGTTGGCGGCCTCGGGGCTGCGCAGCCGTTGGTCAGTGACGGGCTTGTAGTCGGCCACGCCGTTGTCGGCCCACGCGGCCAGGATCGGGGCCAGCGCGGCGGTAGCACCAAGAACCATCTTGAACGAGCGTCTCATCACGTGTCTCCTCGGGGTTGGTTGGACAGTCGGGCTTCAGGTCGCCGCGCCAGGCGGCGTCAAGAACGGGCCGGCCACGGTGAGGTGGCCGTCTGACAATTTCAGCGGCAGCATGGGCAGCGCGCGCGGCGCCGGGCCGTCGCTGACGCGGCCGGCCTCGAGCGGCTTGAACTTCGACGCATGGCAAAAGCAGACCAGCGCCTTGTCGGCCGCGAACCAGGTCTTCACTTCGCAGGCCTGGTGCGTGCAGATGGCCGAAAACGCGAGCACACCGCCGGCGGCGCGGGCCCGCGTGTCGGCATCAAGGTCGGCCTCGGCCAGCTTCACCAGCACCACCTTGTTGAGGCGCGAATCGTTGCGGATCTGCTTCGTTGCCGGGTCGAACGGAAAGGCCAGGAGCGGCTTGCCGGGTGCCAGGTCGGTGGCCTTGATCGCCACCGGCACGCCTTCGACGTCGTCGGCCACCAGCAGGTCGCCGGCCTTGGGCCGGGCGTGCGCCGCCAACGGCGCCAGCGGGCCGAGGGCGGCCGCCGCACCGCCGGCAACGGCGATGCGAATCACTCGCCGGCGGCCGACGCCGCCGCTGCACACCTGCGCGTCATCGTTCATCTCATCTGCCCTCGGCGATACGGTCGCGCAACACGCGGTGCAGGATCTTTCCCGTGGCGGTGCGCGGCATTTCGCGCTCGCCGATGAACAGCACCGAGCGCGGGCGCTTGTAGCCTGCGATGCGCTCGCGGCACCAGTCGAGCAGTTCGCGCTCGCCGGGCGGCTGGCCGGGTCGCGGCACGACAACGGCCTGCACCGCCTCGCCCCACTTCGCATCGGGCACGCCGATCACTGCCACGTCCTGCACCGCCGGGTGTGCGGCCAGCACGGCCTCGACTTCGCTGGGGTAGATGTTCTCGCCGCCGCTGATGATCATGTTGCTCTTGCGGTCGACGAGGTGGATGAAGCCGTGTTCGTCGCGCCGCGCCAGGTCGCCCACCGAGCACCACGCGCCGTGGAAGGCGGCGGACCGCTCCAAGCCTTCCGCGCCCCCTTGGGGGGCCGGCACGGAGGAGCCGCGTTCTGGGGGCCACCAGAAACACTCGCGCGTTTTGTCGGCGTTCTTCCAGTAGCCGCTGAAGACGTACGCGGTGCGCGAGTACAGCTCGCCCACTGCGCCGTCTGGCACTTCGTGGCCATCGGCATCGAGCAGCTTGATGGCGCCCGAGCCGGCCCACTCACGGCCCACCGAACCGAGCTTGGACATCTGCTCGTCGGGGCGCAGCACCGTTACCCAGCCGGTTTCGGTGGAGCCGTAAAGCTCGAACAAATGGCCGTTGGGAAAGAGTTCGAGGATGGCGCGCTTGGTGTCTTGCCGCGCCGGTGCCGAAGAGACGAGCAGCTTGCCCACGCGCGAAAGCTCGTGCTGTGCCTTCACTTCAGCGCTCAAGGCCAACATCATCACGTAGTGCGTCGGCACGAGCGAGGTGAAGGTGATGCGCTCACGCGCCAGCAGGCCCAGCAGCGCCTCGGGGTCGAAATGCGGGCGGTCGTCGATAACGATGGTGGCGCCCAACATGACAAAGGTGACGCTGAAGTACAGCGAGTTGGCGTGGCACAGCGGCATCACCAGCAAGGCGTTGTCGTCGCGCGTGAGACCGAATTCGACCGCAGTGGCCAGTGCCAGCAAAGCATTGCCCTCGTGGCTGCGCATCGCCCCCTTGGGGCGGCCGGTGGTGCCCGAGGTGTACATCAGCGCGAACAGGTCTTCAGGGCGCACGTCGATGGGTGGCGGCTGCGCGCTCGCCGCGCCGATCAACGCTTCATAGCCTTGCCAATGCGGTGGAGTGGCGCCGGCGCCAAAGTGGATGAAGCGGGCGGCGTCAAGCGGCAACTCGGCGCGGATGCCTTCAACCACGGCGCGCATATCTTCCTGCACGATGCAGGCGCGCGCCTCGCTGTGCTGCACGATGTAGGCGACTTCCGCGCCGATGAGGCGGAAGTTGATGGGCACCGCCACCAGGCCGGCGCGAGCGAGTGCGACGTAGATCTCGAGCCACTCGATGGCGTTGAAGGCCAGCAGCGCGACACGGTCACCCTTGACGAGGCCGAGTGCGAGCAGCGCGTTGGCCAAGCGGCTCGCGCGCTCGTTCCAGGCGCCGTAGCTGAGCGCGCGCCGCGAGTCGCGCACACCGATCTTGTGCGGCTGCGTGCGCGCATGCGCAGCGACCGACTCGGCCAGCGTCAGGAGGAAACTCACGGCGCCCCCTTGGCCCTGCGGGCCGCTGCGCGACTGGCAGGTCGCCCGGCCCTCGCCAGCCACTCGCGAGCGCGCAGGCGCTCGCTCGGCGCGGGCTCGGTCCCCCCGCGGGGGAGCGAGCGCCTTCGGAGCGGCCGGGCGGCGCTCATAGCCGCCTCTTCTGCTCAGCCTCGTCCCAAGCGGTGAGGGCCTGCCGATCGGGCACCCAGCCCAGGCCCTTGCCGGCGTCGGAGCTCAGCGCGTCTTGCGTCGTCACGACATCGATCAACGCCGGCGCGTTGGCCAACGCGTCTTCGATCGCGCCTTGCAAACGCGCCGGGTCGGTCACGCGCTCGGCATGCAGGCCGAATGCGCGCGCCATGCCGGCGTAGTCGCTCGACGCCAGTGTGGTGCCGACGACGCGGCCACCGTAGTTCATTTCCTGGTCAAGCCGCTCGATGTTCCACGCCGCGTTGTTGGACACGATGAACACCGCCTTGGCACCGTGGCGCTTGGCGCTGTCGATCTCCATCGCATTGAAGCCGAAGGCTCCGTCGCCGGTGATCGCCACCACTTGGCGCTCGGGGTGGAGCAGCGCCGCGGCCACCGCGTAGGGCGTGCCCACGCCCAGGCAGCCGAAGGCGCCGGCGTCAAGGTAGGTGCGCGATTCGAGCCCCATGCGCGCGAAGCTGAGCAGGTCGCCGCCGTCGGCAATCGTGATCGCGTCGGGTTTGAGCACCTTGCGCAGAGCAGCGAAGATGCGGTTCGGGTGCATGTGGCCGTCTTTGCCAGCGGGCGCAATCGCCATCCCTTCAGCGTACTTGGCGGCGCGCTTGACATGCTCGGCGCGCAGCGCCGCGGTCCACGCGGTGTCGAGCGCCGGTGATGGCGACTGCAGTGCATCGGCAAGCGCCGCCAGCGCCAGGCCCGAATCGGCCAGCAACTCGACCTCACCGCGGCGGTTGTCGCGCAACTCGTCGGCATGGTCGGCGATGCGAATGAAGCGGGCCTGCTTGAACACGGCGGGCGAGCCGTAGCCCATTTGGTAGTCAAGCTTGCGGCCGACCATGAGCACCAGGTCGGCCTCTTGCATGGCCTTCGCACGCACCGCACCAACCACCGCCGCATGCGCGCCATCGACCAGGCCGCGGCTTTCTTGTGTGTCGAGGTAGACGGCGCCGCTGGCGTCGAGCAGCCGGGTCAACGCGTCGCTCATGCCACGGGCCCCGCGGCCGGTGATCACCAGCGGGCGGCGCGCGGCACGCAGCAACCCGGCGGCGCTCGCGACGAGCGCGGCGTCTGGCTGCACACGCGGGCGCGACCTGGGCGCCATGTGTTCGCCGAGCACGCAGCTCGGGTGCACTTGCTGGCGCAACACATCAGTCGGGATCTCAAGGTAGACGGGGCCAGGCGCGCCGCCATCGCCAGCGGCCATGGCCCAGGCCTTGTCGAGATCGCGCGCAATTTGATCGGCCACGCGCAGGGTGCGCGCATGCCGCGTCACCGGCCCAAGGATGGCGACATGGTCGATGCCCTGCAAAGGGCCGAGATCGTCCTGTGGCATGGGCGGGCAGCCACCGATCAGCAGCACCGGCACGCGCTCGAGGTGGGCGTTGGTGATGGCGGTGACGCAGTTGGTGACGCCCGGCCCGGCGGTGGCCAGCGCGATGCCCAGGCCGCCGGAAAGCTGGGCGTGCGCGTGCGCCATGTGCACGGCCGCGCCTTCATCGCGCACATCAACGATGCGCACACCCAGCTGCGCCAGGTGGTCCCAGATCGGCTGGATGTGGCCGCCCTGCAAACCGAAGATGCGGTCGACACCGCGCGCGACGAGAAAGCGCGCGACGAGTTCGGCCACGCTGCGGTGGGCGGGTGCGGTCGCGCTGGGTGTGGGGCTGGGGTTCATCGACAACACCAAAGAGGAGCGGTCACGACTTTAGTATTCTGAATTCAGAGTTCGATAAGGGAATTCCCGAATGTACTCTGAATTCAGTGTTTCTGCCTTGCTAAACTGCCGCCATGAAAGCCCTGGCCGTGTCCCCGAACCTTGTCGAGCAGGTGCGCGATGCCATCCTGGGCGAGGTGGCCTGCGGCCAGCTCGCGCCCGGCAACCGCATCATCCAGGAGCAGATCGCGAAGACGCTCGGCGTGTCGCGCCAACCGGTGCAGCAGGCGTTGCTGCTGCTGCGCAACCAGGGGGTGCTGCGCGATGCGCCAGGCCGTGGCCTGGAAGTGGCGCCGCTGGAACCCGATCAGGTCAAGCACATGTACGACATGCGCTCAGTCATCGAGGGCCTGGCCTGCCGCTTGGCGGCCGAAAACAACGCCGAGCGCGCCGCCAAACTGGGCCCGGCCCTGATCGACGCAGGCCGCAAAGCGGTGGCCAGCGGCTCAGTGGCCAAGATGGTGGCTGCCGACCTGAAGTTTCACGAATTCATCTACGCCTTGTCAGGCAACCCGCTGGTCGCACCGGTGATGGCCACCCACTGGACCCACACGCAGCGTGTGATGGGCGAAGTGTTGATCAAGGACGAGACACCACGCGACATCTGGAACCAGCACGCCGCCATCCTTGAGGCCATCGCCCAGGGCAACGCCGCCAAGGCCGAAGCACTGGCCCGCAGTCACATCACCCAGGCGGCAGACTTCATGGTGACGCGGATGAAAGCGCAGCAACCGGACGCTTGAGGCCCAGTGGAAACAACAAGATTGGTGGGCCCTGAAGGATTCGAACCTTCGACCAACGGATTAAGAGTCCCACCCCCGTAGGCGACCATGGATTTTGGTGGACTACGTAAGTCATTGATTTTACTGGAATCACGTCCAAACTCGTCCACCAAGATGCACGGCCATCCAGCCAAAATCTGGCAAAATTCTGGCAACGGAATGACCTACGGACTCGCGACATGGCAACGAAAACCGCCGGCCAGTCGATCAACGATCTGCCCGCGGGCATCTTCGCGACGGTGTGCAAGGTCAAGCCCGCGGGTGGCCTCCAGGTGCGCAAGGGGTCGGCCGGCGCCGTGTCCTTCTACTGGCGTTACAGCATCGGCGCTTCGAGCGAGCGTGTCCTGATCGGGCTCTACGACTCGGCAGCACCGCCAAAGAGCCTGGCGCAGACAAGCAAAGGCTATTCGATCGCCGCGGC
>JANMYI010000633.1:0-5148 GCA_031381955.1 Burkholderiales bacterium | reverse complement strand
TCTTTGACCTGCGCCACCGATTCACCCAACCCGGCCAGGCCGGCGGCTTCAATCGAGTGGAACTCGGTGCTGGAGAACGGCGCGTACAGCTCGGCCACATGCACCTGTTTTTGCGGGTCGGTGATGCCGGCCATGCGGAAGCTGCGCTCGAACGCGCCCTTCAGCGCGAACGCATCGGCATGGTCGGCGGTGAAGCCGGTGCCCATGCGGTCGCCGATGTAGTAGCTCTCGGTGCAGTGGCCCAGGCCGGTGATCCACACCGCATCGAGCTTGCGGTCTTTGATGTACTTTTCGCTGGCCAGCACCATGGCGCCGCCGCCGCTGCTTTGCGGGCAGCAGTCCATCAACTTCACGGGCCAACTGATCATGCGCGAGTGCATCACCTCTTCCACCGTGGTGGTGTGGCGCAAGTGCGCGTTCGGGTTGAGCGATGCATGTCTGCGGTTCTTCACCACCACCTCGGCCATGTCTTCTTGCGTCATGCCGTACTTCTCGGCATAGCGGATGGCCGACATGGCCAGCATGGTGATGGTGCCCAGCGGCAGCGAGCGCTCGTAGGTCGGGTCCCAAATCTTATTGAGCACGGTTTGCGAATCGCCGCATTCACCCACCTTGTCGGCGCCCGCCGTCATGACCACATCGCTGGCGCCGGCGGCAATGTGATAGTAGGCCGCGGCCACGCTGGAGATGCCCGTGGCGCCGCCCGTGTTGATGCGCAGGAAGCGCTTGTTGCGCCCGCCCACGGCGTCCACACCCAGCCGCTCGGCGTTGCCGATGCCCACCATGGCGTCGGGCGAGAGCGAATAGACGATAGAGTCAATATCGTCAAACGTTAGCTCCGGCCCACGCATGGCTTGCACCACGGCCTCGCGCACCAGGTCAGGGTAACTGGCATCGTCGCGCCGCGGCTTGAACGCCGATTGGCCGATGCCGATGATTCCTACTCGTGGAGAGTTCATTTCTTTCCTTGCAAGTCGCGCCCAAACACGACGACCGTTTGGTACATGTTGGCCGGGCCGCTGGCGGCATGGGCCAAGGCCAGTTTCGTATCGTTGATTTGGTGGCTCCCGGCCACGCCGCGCACCTGGTTGGCGGCTTCAGCCACACGCACCAGGCCGCCGCAATACACCGGGTTGATCGCCGCCAGTCCACCTGAAGGGTTAAGCGCCAATTTGGCCGCATTGCCACGCACCACCTCAGCCCAGCCTTCGGGCCCGGCAATGCCGAGTGCTTGATAGGCGATGAGTTCCTGATACGGCGTGGCGCTGCACAGCTCGGCCACATTCACCTGGCTGATGTTGACAACGCCTGCATCGGCGAAGGCCTGGCGCGCGGCCTCTTGCAAGGCAGTGGCTTGGGTTAAGTCGCGGTCGCCCAGGAAGGCGGCCTCAGTGGCCCAGCCCATGCCGCGCACCCACGCCGGGTTGGCGATGCCGGCCTTGCTCACGTGTTCTTCACTGGCCAGCACCAGCGCCACGGCGCCGGTGACCGGCGCGCGCAGCATGCCCTGGCGCACCGGCCAGCGCGCGGGGGCTGAAGCAGCGATGTGCGCTTCGCTTTCAACCGCGCCGGTGGCTTCGGGGTAGGCCTGCGCGCCGCGGCGCCGGTTGTTGGCCATCACGGCCGCGGCCAGGCCTTCAGCCTGCGGCTGCGCGGCCAAAAGCGCATTGGCTTGCAGCGCGAAGCTGGACAAGTCATCGAGCGGCAAGCGGCGGTGGAAATACGGGTCGGCGCCCAGCCGTTCCACCTCAGGCAGTGAGTGCGCCTCGGTGGAGCCCCAGGCCACGACGAGCTGGGTTTCGTATTGGCCCGAGGCGACGCGCAACACGCCCATCACGAAGGCGTGTTCACCGGCCGATGGCGTGGACAGGATGTCGCGGTCCACGCCACCCACCGAGCCCGAAGCGGCCATGACGGAAATGGCGCGGCCGTCGATCTGGTCATTCGAGCCGACGACGATGCCGTCGATCTTCTCGATCGTTAGGCCCGCGCTCTTCAGCGCCGCCTGCGTCACCTCGTACAAGATTTCCTCGAGCGACCAGCGCTCGGTGGTCATGGGGGCCATGATGGCTGCGCCAATCACGGCCGTGGGTCGGTTCAAGGGCATGGTGTTCTCAGTTTGATAGTGCTGTGCTGGTCTTGGGTGTGAGTGCTGCCGCGCGCTCGATGGCGCGCTGCTTCAACTCGCGCCGCTGCAACTTGCCGGTAACGGTGAGGGGCATGGCGGACAGGGCCTCGATGTGATCGGGCAGCTTGTATTTGGAGGCTTCCGCCGCGCAGTGCTTGAGCAGCGCGGCCGCATCGCAGGCCTGCCCGGGCTTGGCCACCACGAAGGCGAAGATGCGTTCGCCGCGCGCCGCATCGGGCACGCCCACCACCGCGACGTCTTGCACCGAAGCATGGCGGCGCAGCACCGCTTCGACTTCGGCGGGGGAGACGTTGATGCCGGCGCGCTTGATCATTTCACTCACGCGACCGACGAAGACAAAGTCGCCGTCGGCGTTGAGCAGGCCCATGTCGCCGCTGCGGTACCAGCCGTCGGGTGTGAAGGCCTTGGCGTTCTGGTCGGCGCTGGCACCGCTGTAGCCCTGGGTGACGTGGCCGCGCACCTCGGCCAGGCCGGGTGTGCCAGGGGCCACGGGTGCGTCGGTGTCGGGGTCGACGAAGCGCAGTTGCTGGCCCGGCAGCGGCGGCCCCTGACAGTGGGCGCGGCGTTGCAGCGGCCAGTGGTGCCAGGTGACGCAGCAGTTGCCGCAGGTCTCGGTCGCGCCGTAGATGTTGCACAGCTCGGCAGCGCCCAGGCGATCGACGGCGAAGAGGAATTCTTCTGGGCTGCCGATCATGACGCCGGTGCGCAGGCTGGCCAGGCGCTCGGGGCGATAAGCGGGGTGCTGCGCCAGCGCCGCCGTCATGGCCGGCAAGGTGTAGAACGATGTGCAGCGTTCACGCTCGATCAAGTCCATGGCCAGCGCGGGCTCGAACTTTTCCATCAACACCAGCGTGGCGCCATGCATGAAGGTGGCCGGCAGCGCGTTGGCACCGCCGTACGCCCAGAACAGCGGGCTGGCCAGCAACACGCGATCAGCCGAAGTGAGGCCCTGACGCTGGCCGATGTTGAAGGCGTTTTCAAGCACCGAAAACTGGCGCAGCGGCACCGCCTTGGGTGCGCTGGCGCTGCCCGAGGTGTAGAGCACCAAGGCGTCGTCACCGGCGCTGGCGGCCTGGCCTGGCGGCAAGGGTGGCAAGGGTTCAGCGGCGTTCAGCCGGGCATCGAAAGCGGTGAATGCGGTGTCGGGCTTGTCGAGCACCCAGACTCTGTTTGCGCCGGGCAGGCCGGGCGTGCCACGCAGGGCCAGCACATCGGCTTCGAAATCGCGCTCGCCAAAGCGCGCCTGTACGGCCAGCAGGGTCAGACCAGCGTCTTGCATCAGAAACGCGAGTTCGCTGCGGGTGGACCAGGTGCTCAGCGGCACCGTCACCGCGCCGACGGCGCACGCGCCCAGGCAGAGGTCGAGCCATTCCACGCGGTTGCTCACGAGCAGGCCAACACGATCACCATGGCGCACGCCCGCGGCATGCAGGGCTGCGGCCACGCGCGCGGCGCGCTGCGCCAATTGCGCATAGGTGAAGCGGCCCTGCGGGCACACCAGCGCCAGCGCTTGCGGGGCACGTGCCGCTTGCTCGCGCACGAGCTCGATCAGGGTGCGGCTGAAAGGTGCAGTTGACGCCACGGCACTCAGTCCATCTTGGCGCCGGAGATCTGCACCACTTCTTTCCACTTCACGCGCTCGCGTTCGGCGAAGGCCGCTGTTTCTTGCGGCGTGGTGAACACGGCGCGGGCGCCGATGTCCAGGAATTTCTGCTGCATGGCCGGCTCGCTGGCGATGGCCTTCACCGCCGCAGAGAGCTTTTCAGCAATCGCCATCGGCGTGCCCTTGGGCAGCACGAAGGCGCCCCACGACGTGATGATGAAGTTGGGCACGCCCGATTCAGCCATGGTGGGCACTTCGGTGAACGTGGGCCAGCGCTCGGCGCAGGTCACGGCCAGGGCGCGCACCTTGCCGCTCTTGATCAAAGGCGTGTAGCTGGCGATGTTGTCGATGGCGAAATCGGTGTCACCGGCCACCAGCGCGGGCATGGATTGCGCCGCGCCGCGGAAGGGCACGTGCAGGGCCTGGATGTTGGTGCGGTGGCGGAACAACTCACCCGCCAGGTGCGGCGTGGTACCCACGCCGGCCGAGCCGTAGGTGACGCCCTTGGGCTGCGCGCGCGCCCAGGTCAAGAACTCCTGCACCGTCTTGGCCGGGTGGTTGGCCGAAACGACGAAGGCATTGCAGTTCTCCCAAATCTTGGAGACGTAAACAAAGTCAGCCGCCGGGTCGTAGCTCATCTTGGCAAAGAGGAACTGGTTGATCGACAGCGTGCCGATGGTGGCCGAGGCCACCATGTAGCCATCAGCCGGCGCCGCCTTGACAGCTTCCATGCCGATGTTGCCGCCGGCGCCGGTACGGTTTTCAACGATGAAGTTCTGGCCCAGGCGCGCTTGCAATTGCTCGGCCAGCGAGCGGGTGAGCACGTCTGACGCACCGCCGGCGCTGAAGGGCACCACGATGCGCACCGGAGCACTCGGCCAGGCTTGCGTTTGCGCCGCAGCGGGCAGCGCGGCCGCGGTAAGGGCCACGGCGCTGAAGAGGGCGAAAGGGGTGTGGAAACGCATGCTGTGATCTCCTGGCCGAGCGTGATGGCGTGCTGCGCGTTTGGCCGTTGGCGTCATGATAATCTACCCATTGGCACTTGAAAAGGTGTTTTCGTAGTTTTTTCTACTTATGGGTAGATTGTCTAGAAACTTGCCTTGTGTCCTGCGCGAGCCGAGGCTGTCGGGCGGCCGGCACTGCCGGTGGTGGGGGCAACGTTCGAGAACAGCCGATGCCGAAGGATCAGGACGGTGGGGCGTGCTGCGCAGCGAGGTAAAGGAGGAGGAAACAGTTCCGAAGGAATTGTTTCCGGGGGAGTGAGCCCGGACACAAACAGTCCTGTGGACTGTTTGTGCCTGGCGAACGCCCGGGGCTCCGCCCCCGGGCATGAACGTAGCCGGTCACCCGTCGTCCTCGGCCCGTTCGGCACGGGCAGACGGACAGAACCAAACCG
>JANMYI010000461.1:0-7794 GCA_031381955.1 Burkholderiales bacterium | reverse complement strand
ACAGCATCGAAACGCTCGGGCAGATGAGTTGCAACCCGTCGATCGGCGGCATTGGCAAGGGCCACTTGGTCATAGAGATCGACGCGCTGGGCGGCGCCATGGCCGCGGCGACTGATGAGGCCGGCATTCAATTTCGCATCCTCAATTCCAGCAAAGGGCCGGCCGTGCGCGCCACCCGGGCGCAGGCCGACCGGGTGCTGTACCGCGCGGCCATCCGCCACCGGCTGGAAAACCAGGCCAACCTGTGGCTGTTTCAACAGGCGGTGGACGATCTCATCGTCGAAGGCGAGCGGGTCGTCGGTGCCGTCACGCAAGTTGGTATTCGCTTTCGCGCAAAGTCAGTCGTGCTGACGGCGGGCACGTTTCTCGATGGACGCATCCACGTCGGATTGCAGAATTACAGTGCCGGCCGTGCGGGCGACCCGCCGGCGCTTTCGCTGTCGGCGCGGCTGAAAGAGCTGAAGCTGCCGCAAGGGCGGTTGAAGACCGGTACGCCACCGCGCATCGACGGGCGCTCGATTGACTTTTCACGGCTGGTCGAACAGCCAGGCGACTTGAACCCGGTGCCGGTGTTCAGCTTCATGGGCGACGCGAGCCAGCACCCGCGCCAAGTGCCGTGCTGGATCACGCACACCAATGAGCGCACGCACGCGATCATTCGTTCAGGCTTTGACCGCAGCCCGATGTTCACGGGCGTGATCGAAGGCATCGGGCCGCGCTACTGCCCGAGCATCGAAGACAAGGTGAACCGCTTTGCCGACAAAGACGCGCATCAAATCTTTCTGGAACCCGAAGGGCTGACCACCCACGAGGTCTACCCCAACGGCATTTCCACCTCGCTGCCGTTCGACGTGCAACTTGCCGCCGTGCGCTCGATGGTGGGCCTGGAGCAGGCTCACATCCTGCGCCCGGGCTATGCCATCGAGTACGACTACTTCGACCCGCGTGAACTGAAAGCCAGTTTCGAAACGCGCGCGATCGGCGGCCTGTTCTTCGCCGGGCAGATCAACGGCACCACCGGCTATGAGGAAGCTGCCGCGCAGGGCCTGTTTGCCGGCGTCAACGCGGCGCTGCAAGTGCGGGGCCGCGAGCCCCTGGTGCTTGGCCGCGACCAGGCCTACCTGGGTGTGCTGGCTGACGATCTGGTGACCAAGGGCGTGACCGAGCCGTACCGCATGTTCACCAGCCGCGCCGAGTACCGGCTGCAACTGCGCGAAGACAACGCCGATGCGCGTCTGACCGAACTGGGGCGAACGCTGGGGTTGGTGGACGACGCGCGCTGGGCGGCCTTCAGCCGCAAGCGCGACGCCGTGGCACGCGAGGCCGAGCGCCTGAAGCGAACCTGGGTCAATCCCGGCGTGCTGCCCGCAAGCGCTGCCGAGCGCCTGCTGGGTAAGGCGCTGGAGCATGAACACAGCCTGGCCGACTTGCTGCGCCGGCCTGGAGTAGGCTTTGATGTGGTGGCCGAGATCGACGCCATCGCACACCCGGGCCAGGCTGTTTCACGTGAAACACTCGTCGCCGAATGGGGTGGTGCATTGGCCACTGCGGTGATCGAACAAGTGGAAGTGGCCACCAAGTACGCCGGCTACATCAACAGGCAGACGGAAGAGGTCGAACACGCTGCGGGTTATGAAAGCCTGAAGCTGCCGGCCGATCTGGACTACGGCCAGGTCAAGGCCTTGTCGTTCGAAGTGCGGCACAAGCTCGGCCAACAGCGGCCGCAAACACTGGGCCAGGCGTCGCGCATTTCGGGCGTCACGCCGGCGGCGATCTCGCTATTGCTGGTGCACCTGAAGAAGAAGCGCTTGTCCGCCTTTGCGCCGCCCGCGGGCGCCGAGGCCTCCACCATCATCAAGCCCATTGCCGATGCCGCTTGATGATCCCGAGAGTGAACAGGCGCGCCTGTGGGCAGCGTCAGCAACCCTGGGCTTGGACATGACCCCGCCGCAGGCGCAGCAACTCCTGGCCTACCTGGCCCTGCTGCAACACTGGAACCGCACCCACAACCTGAGCGCCGTGCGTGAGCGCGACGCCATGTTCACCCACCACCTGCTGGACAGCCTGGCCGTGTTGCCAGCCATGCGCCTGCACCTTGCCCTGCGTGCGGCGCCCCGGTTGCTTGATGTGGGCAGCGGCGGCGGGCTACCCGGCGTGGTGCTGGCGGTGATGCAGCCAACCTGGCAATTGACATGCGTTGACGCCGTGGCGAAGAAGTGTGCGTTCATCCGTCAGGCAGCGGGTGCGTTGGGCCTCAACAACCTGGCAACGGTGCATTCGCGGGTGGAACTTCTGTCCGCGCAGCAGGCTGATCTGGTCATTTCCCGAGCCTTTGCATCGCTGGTGGACTTCACCGCCCTGACCGCAAAACACCTTGCGCCCACCGGGGTGTGGGCAGCCATGAAGGGCAAGCCGGCTGCCGACGAATTGGCCGCCTTGCCGCCAGAAGTGACCGTGTTTCACGTGGAACAAATCAAAGTTCCCGAGCTGGCGGCTCAGCGTTGCTTGGTTTGGCTGCGACCGGCTCGGGCATGGGCGCGAAAGTGATCGCCCAGGGAACTGAGCTAACCTAGCCCCCTTGCCAGCCCGGCCAGCGCTTGCGCAGCAGGCAGCCAGCACCGCCCGTTCCTTCAAGATCACCCCACCCATGTTCGGCATTGCCGATTACGGCGCCTTCTGCGCCGCCATCCTGCTGTTCCTGGCCCTGCCCGGGCCGGGCACCTTTGCCCTGCTCAGCTCCACCGCCAAGGGTGGCTTGCGCGGCGGCGCCGCCGCCACGGCCGGGGTGATCGTGGGCGACCAGGTGTTGATGTGGCTGGCCGTGGCCGGCGTGGCCGCGCTGCTGGCCGCGCACCCGGCCTGGTTCAAGGCGATCCAGTACGCTGGCGCGGCCTACCTGGCCTGGGTCGGCCTGAAGCTGATCTTTGCGCGCAGCGCAGAAGGGGCCAGCCCCGTGCGCATCCAGCCGCATCACTATGCCCGCCAGGCCTTTTTCATCACCTTGCTCAACCCCAAGGCCATCGTCTTCTACATGGCGTTCTTTCCGTTGTTCATCGACCCCACTCGTCACCAGGGGCTGCCCACCTTTGCCGCCATGGCGCTGACCATCGCCACCATCACGGCCGCCTACTGCCTGGCCTTGTGCGCCTTCGCGGGCGCCATTGCCCAGCGCGTCCGGGCCCACCAGGGTCTGGCGCGTTGGCTGCAAAGGCTGGCGGGCGTCTGCCTCATCGCCTTTGGCCTGCGCCTCGTTCGGGACTGACCATGCCACGCATCTTTTGCATCGCAAATCAAAAGGGCGGCGTGGGCAAGACCACCACCTGCGTCAACCTGGCCGCCGGCCTGGCCCAGCGCGGCCAGCGCGTGCTGCTGGTTGATTTGGACCCGCAGGGCAATGCCACCATGGGCTCGGGCGTGGACAAACGCAAGCTCGAACTCACCGTGTACGACGTTTTGCTTGAAAGCGCCAGCGTGGCCGAGGCGCGCACACGCAGCGTGAAGGGTGGTTACGACGTGTTGGGTGCCAACCGGGAGCTGGCCGGCGCCGAAGTGGAACTGGTGGCGCTGGAATACCGCCATGAGCGCTTGCGCATGGCCCTGTCTGCCGTGGCGGCTGACCATGACTTCGTGCTCATCGACTGCCCGCCGTCACTCAGCCTGCTCACCCTGAACGGCCTGTGTTGCGCGCAGGGCGTGATCGTGCCCATGCAGTGCGAATACTTTGCGCTCGAAGGCCTGACCGACCTGGTCAACACGATCAAGCAGGTGCACGCCAACCTGAACCGCGACTTGCAGGTCATCGGCCTGCTGCGCGTGATGTTCGACCCGCGCATCACCCTGCAAACCCAGGTGAGCGAGCAGCTCAAGGCGCACTTCGGCGACAAGGTGTTCGACACTGTCATCCCGCGCAATGTGCGCCTGGCCGAGGCCCCCAGTTACGGCCAGCCGGGCGTGGTGTTCGACCCATCCTCAAAGGGGGCGCAGGCCTTCGTGGCGTTTGCCGATGAGTTGATTCGCCGCGTGGCGTTGCCGGCACCATGACGCCGCCAGCCTGGCCAGTCGCGCTGCTGTCGCGCATTGAGGACGCGAGCCTGAACGCCAGCGCGCCGCCCCAACAACGCTGGGTCGACGGTTGGCTGCTGCGGCTGTCACCCGGCAAGGCACAGCGTGCACGCAGCATCAATGCGGTGGCCGACGGGCACCTGCCGCTGGCCGAGCGCCTGGCCCTCTGCCACGCCGAGTTCCAGGTCGCCGGGCTGCCCACGCTGGTGCGGCTGACGCCGTTCTCCAAGCCCGCCGGGTTGGATGATTTCCTGGCCGGCCTGGGTTACACAAGGCACGACGACAGCCTGGTCATGGCGTGCGACAGTCTGCCCGTCACAGCAGACGCATTTCCGTCTGATCTTGTCTTGGAGCACACCACTTCAGAAGCGTACGCTCACATCATGGGAGAGTTCCGTGGCTCGCCGCTGAGCGAACGCCAGGCACATCGGCAACGCCTGGAAAACAGCCCCGTGCCCTATCAGGGCAACATCCTGCGCCACGCCAGCAATGAAGTCGTGGCCTGCGCGCAATTGACGATTGAAAGCGGCATGGTGGGCTTGTACGACGTGTTCACCGCCCCTGCCTGGCGTGGCCGCGGGTTGTCACGAAAATTGTGCGGGGCGCTCCTGAACCACGCACAGGCCCAAGGCGCCTGGCTTGGTTACCTGCAGGTCGACGCACTCAACGCGCCAGCGCGAGCGGTGTACCTCAAGCTCGGTTTTCGCAACGCCTACGGCTACCACTACCGCCGCCACCCGTAGCGCGCGCCGCGGCGGGCGGCCTAAATCCCGAGCCCCTCATCCAGGCCCAGGTGCACGTTCATGGCTTGAACGGCTGCACCACTGGCGCCCTTGCCCAGGTTGTCCAGCCGCGCAATCAGCACGGCCTGCGTGCTGCTGGCGTAGACGAAGACATCGACTCGGTTCGTGTCATTGCAGGCTTGCACATCAAACTCGCCGCTATCCAAGGCTTCCGCGTCTGAGAGCGGCAGCACGCGGATGAAGCGCTCGCCCGCATAGCGGTGCGCCAGCGCTTGCCGCAGCATCGCGCCATCGGTGCCCGGCTTGAGTGTGTTCAGGTGCAGCGGCACCATCACGGCTAAACCGTTGTAGAAGTTGCCCACCATCGGCATGAACACGGGGGGCTGCGCCAGGCCCGTGTGCACCGCCATTTCAGGCAGATGTTTATGGCCCAGGCCCAGGCCGTAGGGCCGCGGGGACGCCAGCCGCGCGTCGCCGCCGGCCTGGAAGCGCTCGATCATCTTCTTGCCGCCGCCCGAATAGCCGGTGATCGACGTCGCGCTCAACGCCGAGCTCGCGCTCACCAGCCCGGCATCCACCAAGGGCCGAAGCAGCAAGATGAACGCGCTGGCATGGCAACCCGGGTTGGCGATGCGGCGCGCACTGCGCAGGGCCTCGCGCTGGCCGGGCGCAAGTTCAGGCAACCCGAACACCCAGCCCGGCGCGGTGCGGTGTGCAGTGCTGGCGTCGATCAGGCAGGTGCGTGGGTTGTTAACCATCGCCGCAGCCTCACGCGCCGCCACATCGGGCAGGCACAAGAAGGCCACATCCGCAGCATTCAGCAAGCGCGCGCGTTCACCGGCGTCCTTGCGCATCGCGGGGCTGATCTGCAGCAGATCCACATCACCGCGACGCGCCAGGTACTCGTGGATTCGCAGCCCCGTGGTGCCTTCCTGCCCGTCGACAAAAACCTTGAATGCCATGCGCCCGCCCTGCTGATGAAACGAATACGAGACGCACAGCATACGGCACGAGGCACGAGGCGGCAGCGCCGTCAGACACAATCCCCCGCCATGGTCACCAAGAAACCCAAGGGCCTGGGCATGGGCCTGGAAGCGCTGCTCGGCCCCAGGGCCAGCGAACCCGCCGCCGGCAGCGCCCAGCAGCCCGGCAGCCTGCCGCTGACGCAATTGCACACCGGCCGCTACCAGCCGCGCACGCACATGGATGAAGGCTCGTTGAACGAGCTGGCCGAGAGCAACATGGCCCAGGGCGTGATGCAGCCCGTGCTGGTGCGGCCCCTGCCTGGCGCCACGCCGGCGTATGAAATCATCGCCGGCGAACGCCGTGTGCGCGCCGCGCGCCTGGCCGGCTTGGCCGAAGTGCCGGTGCTGGTGCGCGAGGTGCCCGACCAGGCCGCTGCCGTGATGGCGCTGATTGAAAACATCCAGCGCGAAGACCTCAACCCGCTTGAAGAAGCGCAAGGCCTGCAACGGCTGGTGACGGAATTCAAACTCACGCATGAGCAGGCCGCGCAAGCCGTGGGCCGCTCGCGCAGCGCTGCCAGCAACCTGCTGCGCCTGCTCAACCTGGCCGCGCCGGTGCAGCAAATGCTGATGGCCGGTGACATTGAAATGGGTCATGCGCGCGCGCTGTTGTCGCTCGACGCGGCGCAGCAGATCCTGCATGCCACGCAGATCGCCGCGCAAAAACTTTCAGTGCGCGAAGCTGAAAAGCTTGTCGCGAAGGCCTTGAACAACGGCCGCCAGGCACCGCTGCTGCGGATGAAGAAAGACAAGCCGCGCGACCTGGTGCGGCTGGAAGAACAGCTCGCTGACACGCTGGCCGCGGCGGTTGAAATTCGCGTTCATCGCACCACCAAGCGTGGCCAGCAGGGTGAGATTGCCATCGCCTTCAGCACGCTCGACGAGCTCAACGGCCTGCTGGACAAGCTGGGCGCGCGCGAACGCTGAAGCCCGCCCGCGCCCAAGGCACGCTGCGACGCGGCGCTCGCCATGGCACGGCCATCACATACCCTGCGCTTCACATAGGTTTCGGTCAACCCAGGCACGCCGATTGCCGTTCAGGCAATAACGAACTGCGCCGCCTTCGCACGATTCTTCGGCCCTTCGCGGCGCGCTCACTTGAAGGAAGCTTCGTATACGGCAACAAGCAGGGCACGCGCCCCTTGCAACGGAAAGTTCTGATGACGCCCTGGCCGGACGTCACCAGATCTTCCCCGAACCTCGCTGCGGCAAGCCCGTGTCGCATTGAGGTGGAACCCCGTGCAAGGAGCCCCGCATGGACATCACCAGCAGTTTCGCCGCCCGCTTCGACCGCACCCGTGAAGAAGAAATGTCCGTCGAGGACTACCTTCAAGAGTGCAAACGAGACCCCTTGGCCTACGCCACCGCCGCCGAGCGCATGCTCAAGGCCATCGGCACACCGCAAACCGTCGACACGCGCAGCGAACCGCGTCTGAGCCGCCTGTTCGCCAACAAGGTGATCAAGGTCTACCCGGCGTTCGCCGAGTTTTACGGCATGGAAGACGCCATCGAACAGGTGGTCTCGTACTTCCGCCACGCTGCGCAGGGTCTGGAAGAGAAGAAGCAGATCCTGTACTTGCTGGGCCCCGTGGGCGGCGGCAAAAGTTCGATTGCCGAGCGCCTCAAGCAACTGATGCAGCACGTGCCGTTCTACGCCATCAAGGGCTCGCCGGTGAACGAGTCACCGCTGGGTTTGTTCGATGTGGTGGAAGACGGCCAAATTCTTGAAACCGAGTACGGCATTCCGCAGCGCTACATCAACCGCATCATGAGCCCGTGGGCGGTGAAGCGGCTTGAAGAATTCGGCGGCGACATCCGCAAGTTCAAGGTCGTCAAGCGCTTCCCCAACCTGTTGCGCCAGGTGGGCATTGCCAAAACGGAGCCGGGCGACGAGAACAACCAGGACATCTCCTCGCTGGTGGGCAAGGTTGACATCCGCAAGCTCGAAACCTTCTCGCAAGACG
>JANMYI010000626.1:0-2318 GCA_031381955.1 Burkholderiales bacterium | reverse complement strand
CTCGGACAACGTGCTCATCTACGCCACCAGCAACCGGCGCCACTTGCTGCCCGAGTACATGGCCGAGAACCTCACCTACAAGCACACCGAAGACGGTGAAGTTCACCCTGGTGAAGTGGTGGAGGAGAAGATTTCACTGTCGGAACGCTTTGGCTTGTGGATCAGCTTCTACCCGTTCACTCAGGCTGAATACCTGGCTATCGTTGAACAGTGGCTGCGCCACTTCGGCGCCAGCGCGCCAGACATTGCCGCGGCGCGTGGCGAGTGCCTGGTGTGGGCGCTGGAGCGAGGCTCGCGTTCGGGCCGCGTGGCCTACCAGTTTGCGCGCGACTACTGCGGCAGGCACGGCACTTGAATTCACCCACGCAGCGCACTCCCGTTGATGTGGCGGTGGGCGTGCTCATCGACACACGGGGCCGCTTCCTGCTCACCTCGCGCCCGGCCGGCAAGGTCTACGCCGGCTACTGGGAATTCCCGGGCGGCAAACTTGAAGCCGGCGAAAGCGTTGAGCAGGCGCTGCGCCGTGAATTGCATGAAGAGCTGGGCATCACCATCGGCGCGGCGCTGCCCTGGAAGATTGAGTTGATGGACTATGAGCATGCCCGTGTGCGCCTGCATTTCTGCAAGGTCTTCACTTGGCAGGGCGAGTTGCAGATGCGCGAGGCGCAGCAAATGGCCTGGCAGGCCTTGCCGGTGCAGGTGACGCCCGTGCTGCCGGGTACCGTGCCCGTGCTGCGCTGGTTTGCCGCCGAGCAAGGTTTTGCCGGCGCCACCCACGCAGTGTGATTGCTACACTGGCTTGATGAGCTCGCCGGGCCGCCCCAAGGGCGAACACCGCAGCGCGCAGCGCGGAGGTTGCTTGATCAGCTGGCTGGATGATGTGAAGTGGGACGCCCAGGGCCTGGTGCCGGTGGTGGCGCAGGAACAGGGCAGCAACGACGTGCTCATGTTCGCCTACATGAATCGCGACGCGTTGGCGCGCACCGCGCAGTGCGGCCAGGCGGTGTACTTCAGCCGTTCGCGCCAGCGCTTGTGGCACAAGGGCGAAGAGTCTGGCCACTTTCAACAGGTGCATGAAATCCGCCTCGATTGCGACGCCGACGTGGTGCTGTTGAAGGTCACGCAGCTCGGCCATCAACCCGGTGAACCCGGCATTGCGTGCCACACCGGGCGCCACAGTTGTTTCTTTCGCAAGCTCGACGGCGACGCCTGGCACAGCGTGGAGCCGGTGTTGAAGGCGCCGGCAGAAATCTACACAAAAGCATGACCAGCGATGACACCCTTGCCCGCTTGGCCCAGGTGGTGAAGCAGCGCCGCGCTGGCGACCCTGAAAAAAGCTATGTCGCACGCTTGTTTTCGAAGGGGCCTGACGCCATCTTGAAAAAAGTGGGCGAAGAAGCCACTGAAGTCGTGATGGCCGGCAAGGAAGGCGACGCCGCCAAGGTGGTTTACGAAGTGGCTGACCTGTGGTTCCACACCCTTATGGTGCTGGAGCAGTTCGGCCTGCAACCGGCTGATGTGTTGGCGGAACTGCGCCGGCGCGAAGGCCTCTCAGGGCTGGAAGAGTTTGCAGCCCGCAAGCTCAAAGGCCGCGAAAGCGAGGGTGTATGAACCAGGTTGTAGACGTTGGCGCGCGCGACAGCTCGCTCAAGACCGTGGGCCAGATCAGCTACTTGCTGCACACCATCGTGGCGGTGGGCGCGGTGTTGCCCGGCGCGCAAGCCAGCACGTTGCTGCTGCTCGTGGCGTTCATCATCGACGTGGTCAAGCGTGGTGATGCCGCCGGCACCTGGCAGGAATCGCACTTCAGCTGGCGCATCCGCAGTGTGCTGTGGGCCGGTGGGCTGTACCTCATCACCGCGCCGTTGTGGGTTTTGCTCATTGCGCCTGGCTGGATCGCCTGGGCCATCATTTCAGTCTGGTTCCTTTACCGCGTGATTCGTGGTTGGATGAAGCTGAACAGTCAACAGCCCATGCCCACCTGACACGATGTGACCCAACATGAGCGCTGAGCTGAACTGCATCTTCTGCAAGATCATCGCCGGGCAAATCCCGGCGAAGAAGGCTCATGAAGACGACGAGCTGCTCGCCTTTCATGACATCGCGCCGTGGGCGCCGGTGCATGTGTTGGTCATACCCAAGACCCACATCACCACGCACTACGACATCACGCCCGAGCATGCACCGATGCTCGGGCGCATGGTGGCCCTGGCGCCCAGGCTGATGCGCGAGTTGGGCGTGCACAACGGCTTTCGCACCCTCATCAATTGCGGGCCCGATGGGCGCCAGGAAGTGCAGCACCTGCACATGCATGTGAT
>JANMYI010000418.1:0-6983 GCA_031381955.1 Burkholderiales bacterium | reverse complement strand
TCCAGGTCGGCGATGGCCGCAACCCGACGCTGTACAGCCGCAACGGCCAGTTCAAGGTCAGCCGCGACGGCTACATCGTCAACAACGATTCGATGCGTCTGATCGGCTACGCCGCCGACGACGCCGGCGTGGTGCAGCCCGGCAACGCGGTCGCGCTGCAACTGCCCACGACGGGCATCGCCCCCAAACCCAGCAGCAAGGTGCAGCTCGAATTGAACCTCGACTCGCGTGCCGGCACGACCGCGCCGACCGCGGGTGCGGCGATCGATTTCAGCGACCCCGGCACCTACAACAATGCCACCTCGCTGGCGGTGTACGACGCCAAGGGCCAGAACGTCACCCTGACCTACTACTTCCAGAAGGCCTCGACCGATTCCTGGAACGTCTTCGTCACTGCCAACGGCACGCCCGTCAACGGCACGGCGCTGGCGCCGCTGGCGACGGCCAACGTCACCTTCGCCGCCGACGGCAGCGCGCCGATCTCGCCGGTCGGCCCGGTGGCGTTCAACGTGCCGTCCACGTCCAACGCGTCGGGCGCGCAGACGATGCCGATCACGGGCCTGCTGCTCGACGTCGGCGACGCGACGCAGGTCGGCAGCGGCTTCGGCGTCACCGGTCTCAGTCAGGACGGTTACGCGCCGGGCACGGTGACGGGCATCAACATCGAGTCCAACGGCATCCTGATGGCGCGCTACAGCAATGGCCAGAGCAAGCCGGCCGGCCAGATCGAATTGGCCCAGTTCCGCAACCCGCAGGGCCTGCAGCCGATGGACGGCAACGCCTGGTCGCGCAGCTTTTCGTCGGGAGACCCCATCGTCGGCGTGCCCAGCGAAGGCAACATGGGCGTGCTTCAGTCGGGCGCGCTCGAAGAGAGCAATGTCGACCTGACCAGCGAACTGGTCAACATGATCGCAGCGCAGCGTATCTACCAGGCCAACGCGCAGACCATCAAGACGCAGGACCAGGTGCTGCAAACCCTCGTCAATCTGCGTTGACTCTGACTGATTAACTTCAAATTGAGTGCGCCATGGACCGGATGATCTACTTGTCGATGACCGGCGCCAAGGCCAGCCTGCAGCGCCAGGAAGTGCTGGCGCACAACCTGGCCAACGTCTCGACGCCAGGTTTTCGCGAGGCTTTGTCGGCGTTCCGCTCGGTGCCGGTGCTGGGTGATGGCGCCTCCACGCGCGTGTTCGCGCTCGAATCCACGCCCGGCTACAACAGCCAGCCCGGGCCGGTGCAAGCCACCGGCCGCAACCTCGACGTGGCCATGAAGGGCGACGCCTGGCTGGCCGTGCAGGGGTTGGACGGCACCGAGGCCTACACCCGCGCCGGCGCGTTGGACGTCACCGCCGAGGGCCAGCTCGTCACGCAAAACGGCTTGAGCGTGCAGGGCGACGGCGGCCCCATCACGCTGCCGGCCAATGCCATCGTTCACATCGGGTCTGACGGCACCGTGAGTGCGAAGGTGGGCAACGGCCGCGCGCAGACCGTGGGCAAGTTGAAACTGGTCACGCCCGAGGCACCCATGCTGCGCGGCGAAGACGGCCTGTTCCGCGCCGCCGATGGCTCGGATCTACCCGCTGACGCCCGTGCCAAAGTGCAGGAAGGCGCGCTGGAAGGCAGCAATGTGAGCGCGGTGCAGACCATGGTGGCCATGATTTCTGCGGCGCGCCAGTTCGAGCACCAGATGAAGATCCTGAGCACGGCCGAGCAGAAGGAACAGGCGGCGGCGAAGTTGCTGGCTGCTGCGGGGTAATCGCCGTTGGCGATTAACTGACGAAATTAGCCGATACCGCACGACGGCGCTGGCCAAGGGCAACGTTTTGCGCGCGCCGAGGGCGTCGGGCGGCCGGCTTCGCTCGTGTCACCCGCCGGCCGCCCTTCGGGGCGCCGGCTCCATCCTTACCTCGCCCCGCCGGCCTGATCCCGCTCTGCCGCTGAACAGCCGCGTCCCTGCGAACGTTCCACACGCAGTACACACCTGTAAGAAGCCCACCCGCCGCGCCCTTTATTACACGGCCGGCCCTCAAGTGCGCAGCCCACACTGCACGCCAAGTCAACACGCCCGGGGCCAGCATGATTCGTTCACTGTGGATTGCCAAGACCGGCATGGAAGGCCAGCAGAGCAAGCTGGATGCCATCTCGCACAACCTGGCCAACGTGGCCACCAATGGCTTCAAACGCGGCGGCGTGGTGTTTGAAGACCTGATGTACCAGAACCTGCGCCCGGCCGGCGCGGCCAGCACCGACCAGACGCAACTGCCCACCGGGCTGCAAGCCGGCCTGGGTGTGCGCGTGGCGGCGTCGACACGCAACTTCAGCCAGGGCGGCCTGCAACAAACCGGCAGCAACCTGGACCTGGCGGTCAAGGGCAATGGCTTTTTTCTCATCCAGATGAGCGACGGCAGCACCGGCTACACGCGCGACGGCGCCTTCCAGGTCGATGCCAACGGCACCATGGTCACCAGCAACGGCCAGACTCTGCAGCCCGGCATCACCATCCCACCCAACGCCTTGAGCATGGCGGTGGCGGCCGACGGCACCGTCAGCGTCACGCTGCCCGGCCAGACCGCGGTGCAAACCGTGGGCCAGATCCAACTGGCCAGCTTCATCAACCCGGCCGGCCTCGAGCCGCGCGGGCAAAACCTTTATGGCGAAACCGCGGCATCGGGCTCGCCGCAAACCGGTGTGCCCGGCTCCGCCGGCAGCGGCACACTGGTGCAGGGCTTCGTGGAGGGCAGCAACGTCAACGTGGTCGAGGAACTGGTGGCCATGATCGCCACGCAGCGCGCCTATGAACTCAACTCCAAGGCGATCCAGACCTCCGACCAGATGCTGCAACGTTTGAGCCAACTTTGATCATCGATCTGATGCGTGTCGCACTTATTGCCGTGTTAGGGGCGCTGTCTCTGCCCGCCTGCCAAAGCCTGCCCACGCACGTCGAAGTGGCCGAGCCCACGTCCGTGCTGCCGGCCCCGCCCATTCAGGCGATGGCCAGCAACGGCGCCATCTTCCAGGCCGCCACCTATCGCCCGCTGTTCGAAGACCACCGCGCCCGCCACATCGGCGACACGCTCACGGTGCAGATCGTCGAGAAGGTCAGCGCCAGCCAAAAGAGCACGAGTTCGGTGGACAAGAGCGGCAAGGTCAATGCCAGCGTCACCGCCGTGCCGCTGCTGGGCGCAGCCGCGCTGGCCAAGCTGGGCGCCGCAGGCGCGGGCAGCAACACCTTTGCGGGCAAGGGCGCCACGGAGAGCAGCAATGATTTCTCCGGCACCATCACCGTGGTCGTCACCGGAGTGTTGGCCAACGGGCACTTGTTGATCGCCGGCGAGAAGCAGATCGGTGTCAACAGCAACGTCGACGTGTTGCGCTTTTCGGGCCAGGTCGACCCGCGCGCCATCCAGCCCGGCAATGCGGTGCAAAGCGCGCAGATTGCCAACGTGCGCGTCGAGCACCGCGGCCGCGGCCAGCAGGCCGAGGCGCAAAGCATGGGGTGGCTGGGCCGCTTCTTCCTCAGCGTGCTGCCGCTATGAAGCCGCGCAAGAAGTGGCTGGGTATGACGCACGACACGCTGCATCGGCGCCTGTGGTTGCGTTTGTCGCATCAAGACCGCGGTCATGCCGCGCATGAAGGCTGGCTGCGCGCACTCGTGCTGTTGGCGTTTGCACTGGCCAGTGCGGCGCTATGGTGGCCCGTGCCGGCGCACGCCGCGCGCATCAAGGAACTCGCCGCCATTCAAGGCGTGCGCGCCAACACCCTGGTGGGCTACGGCCTGGTGGTGGGCCTGGACGGCACCGGTGACCAAACCACGCAGGCCCCGTTCACGGCGCAGAGCCTCACCGCCATGCTGCAGCAACTCGGCGTCACCGTGCCGGCTGGCACCAGCATGCAATTGCGCAACGTGGCCGCGGTGATGGTCACCACCGTGCTGCCGCCCTTTGCCCAGCCCGGGCAGACATTGGATGTGAGCGTGGCCAGCATCGGCAACGCCAAGAGCCTGCGCGGGGGCACCCTGGTGGCCACGCCGGTGAAGGGCGCTGACGGCCAGATCTACGCGCTGGCGCAAGGCAACCTGGTGGTGGGCGGCGCCGGCGCGGCGGCGGGTGGCTCCAAGGTGCAGATCAACCACCTCTCGGCCGGGCGCGTGCCCGAGGGCGCCACGGTGGAGCGCGCCGTGCCCATGCCCGCGCTCACGGCCGAAGCGGTGACGCTGTCGCTCAACGCGGCCGACTATCAAACCGCGCGCAGCGTGGTGCAGGCCATCAACCAGGCCAAGGGTGCGGGCACGGCCACGGCGGTAGACGCACGCTCGGTGCGCCTGCGCATGCCGGCCGGCGCCGACGCGCGCGTGGCCTTCATGGCCGACATTGAAAACCTGGCCATCGAGCAGGCGCAGCCGGCAGCGCGCATCGTGCTCAATGCGCGCACCGGTTCGGTGGTGCTGAACGATGCCGTCACGCTCAAGGCCTGCGCCGTGGCGCATGGCAGCTTGTCGGTGACGATCAGCACCACGCCGCAGGTCAGCCAGCCCAACGCGCTGGCGCAGGGGCAGACCACGGTCACCGAAAAGAGCGAGATCGCCATCACCCAGCAAGGCGGCGCGCTGGTGCAGATGCCGGCCGGCGCGAAATTGACCGATGTGGTGAAGGCACTGAACGCGCTGGGCGCCACGCCGCAGGATCTGCTGGCCATTCTGCAAGCCATGAAATCAGCCGGTGCCTTGAACGCCGAGATCGAGGTGATTTGATGGCCGCCTTGCCGCGCGTTCAACAAGGCCTGGTCGGTGACCAGCGCAGCCTGGCCGCCCTGCGCAGCCAGGCCGCCGCCGACCCCAAGGCCGTGGTGCGCGAAGCCGCCAAGCAGTTCGAAGCGCTGTTCATGCAAGAGCTGCTCAAAAGCATGCGTGCCTCCACTTTGGCCACCGGCACGATGGAAAACGAAGGCAGCCGCCTGGGCACCGAGATGCTCGACCAGCAACTGGCCACGCAAATGACCGGCCTGCCCGGCGGCCTGGCCGACGCCATTGCGCGCCAGCTCGAACGCCAGATGCTGCCCACTGCCAACGCTAATGCCAACGCCAATGCCGGGGCACCGGGTGGCGGCATCAAGCCGGCGGCCTTCAGTGACCCGGCACTGCGCATTCCCGGCAACGGTGCGGCGGCGTTCATCGAAAAACACCAGCGTGCAGCGGACCAGGCCGCCGCGGCCAGCGGCATTCCGGCGGCGTTCATGATCGGCCAGGCCGCGCATGAAACCGGCTGGGGCCGCAGCGAGATTCGGCGCGTGGATGGCAGCCCGAGCTTCAACCTGTTCGGCATCAAGGCCGGGCCGGAATGGAAGGGCGCGGTGGCCGAGGTCGGCACCACCGAATTTGTGGGCGGCCAGGCACAAAAGACCAGCGCGAAATTTCGTGCCTACAGCAGTTATGAAGAATCGTTCGCCGACTACGCTCGCCTGATCAGCGCCAACCCGCGCTACAAGGATGCGCTGGCTGCCGGCCACGACGTTCAGGCGTTCGCCCAGGGCCTGCAGCGCGGCGGCTACGCCACCGACCCGGCCTATGCCGACAAGCTCGGCCGCGTGATCAATTCCACGCTGCGGCTGCAACGTGCGAACGGCTAAAGCTGCGTGCGGGGCGGCCGATAACCATAACGCGCCGAAACCCATCAACGCGACGGCGTTGGGGCCGGTGTCAGAAGCAAAGGAATCGCCATGAGCGCTACAGCTTTGATGTCCCTGGGCGCGCGCGCCATGGCGGCGAACTACGCGGCGCTGCAGACCACGGGCCACAACATCGCCAATGCCAACGTGGCCGGCTATTCGCGCCAGCAGGTGGAACTCAGCACCAGCCAGGGCATGTTCACCGGCAGTGGCTACTTCGGCAGGGGTGTCGAGGTGAGCACGGTCACCCGCGCGCATGACGACTACCTCACCCGCGAAGCCGCCGGTGCGCGTTCGCTGGCCGCGGCCGACGAAGCGCGGCTGAAGAACCTGCAACTGATGGAGCGCGTGTTCCCCACCGGTGAGGCCGGCGTGGGCCATGCCACCGGCCAGTTTCTCAACGCCATGACGGACTTGGCGGCCCGGCCGGCCGATGGCGCCACGCGCCAGGTGGTGCTGGCACGAGCGGCCGACGTGACCAGCCGCTTCAATTCGGCGGCCGGGCAGTTGGATGTGTTGCAACGCGGCGTGAACGAGGAGCTGCGCGCCGATGTGCTGCAAGTCAACCAGTTGGCGCAAAGCGTGGCCAGCGTGAACCAGAAGATCGCCGCCGTGCGCGGCCTGGGCCAGCCGCCCAACGACCTGCTCGATGAGCGCGACCGCACCATTGCCGAAATCAGCAAGTACCTGCAGGTCTCCACCGTGGGTGCCGAAGATGGCTCGGTGGCGGTGTTCATCGGCGGCGGCCAGCGTCTGGTGCTGGGCAACAGCGCCGACAAGCTGGTCATCACGCAAGACGACAACGACGCCTCGCGTTCGGCCCTGGCCGTCCAACAGACCAGCGGGCTGCGCAAGATCGACCCGCAGGGCCTGGGCGGTGGCGCCATCAGTGGCTTGCTGCGCTTTCAGAACGAAGACCTGGTCGATGGCCGCGCGACGCTGGGCCAACTGGCTGCGGCCTTTGCCGGCAAGATGAACGAGCAGCAGGCGCTGGGCCTGGACATGCGCCAGCCCGCCGGCAGCGGCTCGGCGCTGTTCAGCATTGGTGCGCCGCGCGCGCTGCCCGCCGCGAGCAATGCGGTGGGCCCGGGTGGCGCCTTCACCGGCAGCGTCAGCCTGGCCACGGTGGATGCGTCGCAACTGCAACCCAGCGAATACGACCTGGTGGCCGACCCGGCGGGTGCCGCCGGCGTGTGGCAGCTCACGCGCAAGAGTGACGGCCTGGTGCGCAACGTGGCCAGCGGCGATGTGGTGGATGGCTTTCGCATCACATTGAGCACACCGGCCCCGGCAGCGACCGACCGCTTCTTGCTGCA
>JANMYI010000408.1:0-9846 GCA_031381955.1 Burkholderiales bacterium | reverse complement strand
GCCAGGTGCATGCCGCACTGGCGCGTGCCGTGGCGCGCCACGGCATGCCGTTCCAACCCCCCAGCGTCAACTTGAGCGGGGGCGAAACCACCGGCACGGTCAGAGCCCCCGGCGGGCGCGGCGGGCGGGCGGGTGAGTTCGTGCTCGGTTGTGCCATCGCCTTGCAAGGCCAGGCCGGTGTGTGGCTGCTGGCGGCCGACACCGACGGCATCGACGGCAGTGAAGACAACGCCGGCGCGCTGGCCGGCCCCGACACGCTGGCCCGCGCCGCGGCGCTGGGCCTGAAGCCGGCGGCGTTCCTCGACCGCAACGACGCCTACGGCTTCTTCCAGGCCCTGGGTGACCTGCTGGTCACCGGCCCGAGCTTCACCAACGTGAACGACTTTCGCGCCCTGCTGGTGTTGTAGTGTTTTGCGCGGGGCACACCGGCACGGTGGCATGGGCGGCGCGAAAATAGGCCCAACTTCCACTGACCGGCCCACGCCATGAAACTCATTGCCCACCACATTGCCGGCGCCGCCGCTGCCGGCAGCTCGCCGCGCTATCAAGACGTCACCAACCCGGCGTTAGGCCAGGTCAGTGGTCGCGTGGCGCTAGCCAACCAGGCTGACGTGAACGCCGCCGTGGCCGCGGCCAAGGCCGCCTTCCCGGCCTGGGCCAGCACGCCGCCGGTGCGCCGCGCGCAGGTGATGTTCAAGTTTGCCGAATTGCTGCGCAAGCACCGCGACGACGTGGCCCGCGCCATCACCGCCGAACATGGCAAGGTCTTCACTGATGCGCAAGGCGAAGTCACCCGCGGCATGGACGTGGTGGAGTTCGCTTGCGGCGTGCCGCAGTTGCTCAAGGGCGCCTACTCCGAGCAGGCCTCCACCGGCATCGACAACTGGGTCATGCGCCAGCCCCTGGGCGTGGTGGCCGGCATCACGCCGTTCAATTTCCCGGCCATGGTGCCCATGTGGATGTTCCCGGTGGCCATTGCCTGCGGCAACAGCTTCATCCTCAAGCCCAGCCCCACCGACCCCAGCGCGCCGCTGCTGCTGGCTGAATTGCTCTACGAGGCCGGGCTGCCCGCGGGCGTGTTCAACGTGCTGCAAGGCGACAAGGAGGCGGTGGACGCGCTGCTCGTGCACCCCGACGTGCGCGCCCTGAGCTTCGTCGGCTCCACGCCCGTGGCGCACCACATTTACGAGACCGGCGCGCGCCACGGCAAGCGCGTGCAGGCCCTGGGCGGGGCCAAAAACCACATGGTGGTGATGCCCGATGCTGACCTGGAACAGGTGGTCGATGCCTTTGTGGGCAGCGCCTATGGTTCGGCCGGCGAGCGCTGCATGGCGATCAGCGTGGGCGTGCTGGTGGGCGACGTGGCCGACCGCTTGATGCCGCAGTTGATCGCCCGCACCCAGGCGTTGAAGATCAAGAACGGCGTCGAGCTCGATGCCGAAATGGGGCCCATTGCCAGCGCCGCGGCGCGTGACCGCATCCGCGGCTACATCGCCGCCGGGGTGGAAGAAGGCGCCAAGCTGCTGGTCGATGGCCGCAACGTCAAGGTGCCGGGCTGCGAGGGCGGTTTCTGGGTCGGCGGCACGCTGTTCGACCATGTCACGCCCAGCATGCGCATCTACAAGGAAGAAATTTTCGGGCCGGTGCTGAGCTGCGTTCGCGTCAAGACAATGGTCGAGGCGATGAAGCTCGTCAACGAGCATGAATTCGGCAACGGCGTGGCCTGCTTCACCCGCGACGGCAACGTGGCGCGCGAATTCGCGCGCGGCGTGCAGGTGGGCATGGTCGGCATCAACGTGCCCATTCCGGTGCCCATGGCCTGGCACGGCTTCGGCGGCTGGAAGGCCAGCCTGTTCGGCGACACGCATGCCTATGGCGAAGAAGGCGTGCGCTTCTACACCAAGCAAAAGAGCGTGATGCAGCGCTGGCCCGACAGCATTGCCAAGGGCGCGGATTTCGCCATGCCAACAGCCCGTTAATGGAGCCCCCGGCTCGACGAGGTCGTCGAGCCACCCCCCAAGGGTGTGTGCCCGCTTTACTTCGTCAACCTATGACCACCGTAGACACCATCATCATCGGCGCCGGCACCGCCGGCTGCCTGCTGGCCAACCGCCTGAGTGCCGATGGCAAGCGCAACGTGGTGCTGCTCGAAGCCGGGGGCCAGGACGACTACCTGTGGATCCACATTCCCGTGGGTTACCTGTATTGCATCGGCAACCCGCGCACCGATTGGCTGTACCGCACCGAGGCCGAGGCCGGGCTCAACGGCCGCAGCCTGCTGTACCCGCGCGGCAAAACTTTAGGCGGCTGCTCCAGCATCAACGGCATGATCTACATGCGCGGCCAGAGCCGCGACTACGACGGCTGGGCGCAGATCACGGGTGACGATGCCTGGTCGTGGCAAAACGTGTTGCCTTACTTCAAACGTCATGAACACCACCATGGCGGCGGCGACGAGCTGCACGGCCACGGCGGCGAATGGCGGGTCGAACAACAGCGCTTGCGCTGGGAGTTGCTCGACGCCTGGCACCTGGCCGCGCAGCAGGCTGGCCTGCCGGCGAGCACTGATTTCAACCGTGGCAACAACCTCGGCGTGGGCTACTTCGAAGTCAACCAGAAGCGCGGCTGGCGCTGGAACGCGGCGCGCGCCTTCTTGCGCCCCACCTGCCTCAAGCGTCATAACTTTAAGCTGCACACGCGCACGCAGGCCACCAAACTGCTGACTGAACGTGACGCTGACGGCACGCTGCGCTGCACGGGCGTGGAGGTGGTGCAGGGCGGCCAGCGGCGGCAGATCCTGGCTGCGCGTGAAGTGATTCTGTGTGCCGGTGCGATCGGCTCGCCGCAGTTGCTGCAGCTCTCGGGCATCGGGCCGGGCGCGTTGCTGCACCAGCACGGCATCGAGCCCAAACATGAACTGCCCGGCGTGGGCGCCAACCTGCAAGACCATTTGCAGATCCGCGCCGTCTACAAGGTGCAAGGCGTGCCCACGCTGAACACGGTGGCCAACAGTTGGCGCGGCAAGGCCGGCATCGGCCTGGAGTACCTGTTCAAGCGCAGCGGGCCGATGAGCATGTCGCCGTCGCAACTCGGCGCCTTCGCGCGCAGCGACGCGCAGCGCGAATGGCCCAATCTGCAGTACCACGTGCAGCCGCTGAGCCTGGACGCGTTTGGCCAGCCGCTGCACACCTTCGACGCCTTCACCGCCAGCGTGTGCAACCTCAATCCGCAAAGCCGCGGCAGCGTGAGCCTGCGCAGCCCCGACTTCGCCGCCGCGCCGCTGATCACCCCCAACTACCTCAGCACCGCCGCCGACCGCCAGGTCGCCGCCGACTCGCTGCGCCTGACTAGACAGGTCTGTGCCCAGCCGGCGTTGGCGAAATACCACCCGGTTGAGTGGAAACCCGGCGCGCAGTTCGACACCGATGACGAGCTGGCGCGGCTGGCCGGCGACATCGCCACCACCATCTTCCACCCCGTGGGCACCACCCGAATGGGGCGTGCCGGCGACCCGCTGGCCGTGCTGGATTCGCACCTGCGCGTGCGTGGCGTGCGCCATTTGCACGTGGTGGATGCCGGCGCCATGCCAGTGATCACTAGCGGTAACACCAACTCCCCGACCTTGATGCTGGCCGAGCGCGCATCAGCCTGGCTGTTACAGGATACATAGGAGTGAGGGGTGCTAACCCCATGCTGCATCGACCGTGTGCTGCCCATAATTGCGTGGCCAAACTGGAGACTGCGTAGGAATCACCCACGGGCTTGTTCCGTGTCTTGCGCAGAGCCTCCTTTTGGCGTGGGGAGTCGCACCCAACGGGCACGGATCCGTGGGGCGCTTCGTATAACGAAAGTCACGCACATGCCAACGTATCTCACCATCAACGAGTCCATGCGCACGGTCATGGCGCGCATCACCCGCCAGGGCGAACTGCACCAGCAGAACTTCCCGCTCACGCAATTCAAAACCTGGGACAAGGCCGAACGCGCGGCCAAGCGCTGGGTCAAGGAATTGCTGCCCAAGCTGCCGGTGGCGCACTCCACCAAAGGCAAGCTCACCCCGCGCAACAGCTCGGGCGTGGTCGGTGTGCGCTTGGCCAACGCCACGCGCAAGCGCAACGAGCGCACCTACCCCGATTGGCGCTGGGTCGCCTTCTGGCCGGGCTGCCCACAGCCGGGTGGCGTGGGTTGGTCGGTCAAGGGCTACGGTGACCGCGATGCGTTCCTCAGCGCTTGCATCGCGCGCGAACTCGAAACACTCGACCGCGAGGTGGTGGCCGCCGAGCTGAAGAGTCGTGGCGCCACGGCGAAAGAAGTGCGGGTCTGGCTGCGCACCAAGAAGCAGGCAGCGCCGCTGTAGTCGATGGTGATGAAACCCGGCTCCGTCAAGCCTGAAAGCCTGGCCGCGCAGGCCATGGGGTGGGTGGATGACGCCACGCGCGCCATTGCGCCGCCCATCCACACCGCCACCACCTACCTGCGTGACCCCGACAACCAGTACCGCTCGGGGCGCGTCTATGCGCGCGACCACAACCCCAGCTTTGACCAGCCCGAGGCGCTGATCAGCGCGCTCGAAGGGGCGCACGCCAGCCTGTTGTTCGCCTCCGGCATGGCCGCGGCCACGGCGCTGTTCCAGGCCTTGAAGCCGGGTGACCATGTGCTGGCGCCGCAGGTCATGTATTGGTCACTGCGCAACTGGTTGATGGGTTTTGCCACGCGCTGGGGGCTAACGGTTGAGTTGATTGACATGTCTTCGCCCGCCGCATTGCAAGCGGCGCTGCGACCCGGGCAGACCAAGCTGGTGTGGGTGGAAACGCCCGCCAACCCGCTGTGGACCATCACCGACATTGAAGCCACCTGTGCTGCGGCGCATGCCGCCGGCGCGGTGGTGGCGGTCGACTCCACCGTGGCCACCCCGGTGCTCACGCAGCCGCTCGCGCTGGGGGCTGACTTCGTGATGCACGCCGCCACCAAATACCTCAACGGCCACAGCGACGTCATCGCCGGCAGCTTGAGCGCGCGTGAAGACTCAGGCCTGTGGCAAGGGGTGCGCCACGTGCGCGCGCATGTGGGCGGTGTGCTCGGGCCGTTCGAGGCCTGGCTGCTCACGCGCGGCATGCGCACGCTGTTTCCGCGCGTGCGCACCGCGTGTGCATCGGCGCAGCGCATGGCTGAACACTTCGCGGCGCACCCGCAGGTGGTGCAGGTGCTGTACCCGGGCCTGCCCGGGTTTGCCGGCCATGCCGTGGCGGCGCGGCAAATGCAGGGCGGCTTCGGCGGCATGCTGTCGGTTCGCGTGCGGGGCGGCGAGGCGGCTGCCGTGGCCGTGGCTGCGCGGCTGCAACTCTGGAAGCGCGCCACCTCGCTGGGCGGCGTGGAAAGCCTGGTCGAGCACCGCTCAAGTGTTGAAGGCGCCGGCTCGCCGGTGCCTGTCGATCTGTTGCGCCTGTCGGTGGGCATTGAAGATGCGGGCGACCTGATCGCAGACCTGGACCAAGCGCTTCAGGGCTGACGCTGCACACGCGGCGTGGCGGCACAATGCCGCGCCATGATCGAACTGCTGACCGACCCCCAGGCCTGGATAGCCTTCGCCACGCTCACCTTGTTGGAGCTGGTGCTGGGCATCGACAACATCATCTTCATCGCCATCTTGGTCGACAAGTTGCCGGCTCACCGGCGCGAGTTCGCGCGCCGCCTCGGCCTGTTCATGGCCATGTTCATGCGCATCGGGTTGCTGCTGGTGTTGGCCTGGGTGGTGGGCCTGGTCACGCCGTTGTTCACCGTGGCCGGCCAGGCCATCTCCGGGCGCGACCTGATTCTCATCCTGGGCGGCTTGTTCCTGATCTGGAAGAGCACCGGTGAGATCCACCAATCGCTGGAGGGCGACACCGGTCACGACGCCGGCAAGGTACAGGCCACCTTCGGCGCCATCATCCTGCAGATCATGGTGGTGGATCTGGTGTTTTCGCTCGACTCCATCATCACCGCCGTGGGCATGGTCGACGACGTGTCGGTGATGATCGCGGCGGTCGTGGCGTCGGTGGCACTGATGATGATTTTTGCCGGCCCGATCGGGCGTTTCGTCTCGGAGCACCCCACCATCAAGATGCTGGCCCTGGCCTTCCTGGTGGTGGTGGGTGTGGTGTTGGTGGCCGAAGGTTTTGACCACCATGTGCCCAAGGGGTACGTCTACTTCGCCATGGCCTTCGCGCTGGGGGTGGAGTTGATCAACATCCGCTTGCGCAAGCGCAGCGGCAAAGCGGTGCAGTTGCGCCCCCCGCACATACCGGGCGATTAAGCCGGTGTTGGGCAAATTTTTCTGAACACCGTACCGGAGATCGCCATGTCCCTGCCCACCCGCATGTCCCGCTGCGCTGCCGCGCTCGTTGCACTGGCCGCATTCACCCTGGCCGGCTCCGCCCGCGCCGCCTGGCCTGAAAAGCCCGTGCGCATGGTGGTGACGTTTGCCGCCGGCGGCGCCAGCGACATCGTGGCCCGCGCCATCGCCGAGCCCTTGGGCAAGGCCCTGGGCCAGCCGGTGGTGGTGGACAACAAGCCCGGCGCCGGCGGCACCATCGGCGGCCTGGAGGTGGTGCGCTCGGCGCCCGATGGCTACACGCTGATGCTGTCGAATTCCACACCCACCTCGATCGGCCCGTACACGGTGCCCAAGCCGCCGTACGACCCGGTGGCGCAGTTCACCCATGTCTCGATGCTGGGCGTGGCGCCGGTGCTGTTGATGGCGAATCCGAAGACCGGCCCGGCCAGCCTGAAGGATCTGCCCATGGCGGCAGCCGCCGCGGGCTACACCTTCGGCAGCGGCGGGCCGGGTTCGATCGGTCACATCGTGGGCGAAATGACCAAGGCGGCAATGAAGATCCAGATGACCCACATTCCCTACCGCGGCGGCGCGCCGATGACCACCGACCTGATCGCCGGCCAGATTCCGCTGGGCATCGACGTCATCACCGCCTTCGTGCCGATGGTCAAGGCCGGCCAGATCAAGGCCCTGGCGGTGACCACGCGCACGCGCTCGCCGCTGCTGCCCGAGGTGCCCACGGTGGTCGAGCTGGGCCTGCCGCAACTGGTGGCCGAGAACTATTTCGGCGTTTCCGGCCCGGCCGGCCTGCCGCGTGAAGTCACAGAGCGCCTGGCCAAAGCCCTTGCCGACATCCTGGGCGACCCGGCACTGGTCAAGCGCTTCGAAGAGCTGGGCATCACGGTGGTGAAGATGGGCGGCGCCGAGTTCAGCCAGTTCGTGGCCAAGCAGGTGGCCGACTGGGCGCCGGCCATCAAGGCCGCCGACGTGAAGCCGTGAGGCAGGGCCGAACCAAACCGCAGCGCTTCATTGCTACCCAACCCAAGGAGAACCCATGAACCATCGCCCATTGGTGAAGCCCGCGCTCGTCGCCATCCTGTCCCTGGCTGCCGCCTGGCCTGCCGCGGCGCAGAACGCGCTCGACGAGCTGCTGACCAAGAAGCTGATCGTGATCGCCATCCCCACCGACTTCCCGCCCTATGGCTTCGTCACCACCGACCTGAAGCCGCAGGGGCTGGACATCGACATGGCCAACCACATCGGCGCCAAGCTCGGCGTGAAGGTCGAGTTGGTGCCGGTGACCAGCGCCAACCGCATTGCCTACCTGCAAACGCGCAAGGCCGACCTGGTGATTTCCACCCTCGGCAAGAACCCCGAACGCGAGCGCGTCATCGATTTCAGTGTGGCCTATTCGCCGTTCTTCCAGGCGGTGTTCGCGGCCAAGGGCGTGGCGGTCAAGGGCGCGGCCGACCTGGCGGGCAAGACAGTGGGCGTCACGCGCGGCGCCATCGAAGACATGGAGCTGACGAAGATCGCCCCGCCCAGCGCTGACATCAAACGCTTTGAAGACAACAACGGCACCGTGTCGGCCTTCGTGTCCGGCCAGGTGCAAACCATCGCCACCGGCGCTTCGGTGGCCGGCAACATGATGGCGCGCAACCCGCAACTGGCCACCGAATACAAGTTCCTGCTCAAGGATTCGCCCAACTTCATCGGCGTGGCCAAGGGCGAAGACAAGCTGCGGCTGAAGGTCAACGAAATCATCGCCGCGGCCAAGGCGGCGGGCGACCTCGACAAGATGGCGCTGCGCTGGCTCGGCCGGCCGGCCGGCGACTTGCCGAACTGAGTTCACGCCGCCGCCACAGCTGCCTCTTCAGCCAAAAGGCTGTGTGATCACCTTCGACTTCGGCGCCGTGCTTGAGCAGTGGCCGCTGCTGGCGCGCGGCGTGGCCTTCACGGTCGGGCTCACGGCGGTGTCGGCGGTGCTCGGCCTGGGCCTGGGCGTGGCCTGCGCCTGGGCGCGGTCGTGGGGGCCGAAGAGCCTGGCGGCGCTGGCCGCGGTGTACGTCGAACTGATCCGCAACACGCCCTTCATCGTCCAGTTGTTCTTCATCTACTTCGGCCTACCCAGCCTGGGCGTGAAGCTCACGCCCGAAGTCGCCTCGGTGATCGCGATGGTCATCAACCTCGGCGCCTATGCCGCGGAGATCATTCGCGCCGGCATCGAGGCCACGCCGAGTGGCCAGGTCGAGGCCGGCCTGAGCCTGGCACTGACCCGGGCACAGGTCTTCCTGCGCGTGGTGCTGCCGCCTTCGCTGGCGCGCGTGTGGCCGGCGATGGTGAGCCAGATCATCATCGTCATGCTCGGCTCGGCGGTGTGCGGGCAGATCGCCACGCAGGAGCTGTCGTACTTCGCCAACCTGATCCAGAGCCGCAATTTCCGCGCCTTCGAGGCCTACATCGTTGCCACCGCGATCTACCTGCTACTGTCCATCGCGGTGCGGCAATTGCTGCGCTGGGCCGGGCCGCGCTTTTTGTTCGGCCGCTGAGAGCCTGAGCCCGGCAAAACCATGGTCGATTTCAGCCTCTGGGACATCCTGCGCAACCTGCTGCTGGCCGTGCGCTGGACGGTGGTGTTATCGCTCATCGCCTTTGTCGGCGGTGGCCTGGTGGGCGTGGCGCTGCTGTTGGCGCGCATCGCCCGCTGGCCCGGCGCGCAGCATGGCGTGGCGGGCTACGTGCAACTGTTCCAGGGCACGCCGCTGCTGATGCAATTGTTCCTGGCCTACTTCGGCCTGGCGCTGTTCGGCCTCAATGTCTCGCCCTGGGTCGCGGCCGCCGTGGCGCTGACGCTGTACACCAGCGCCTTCCTGGCCGAGATCTGGCGCGGCTGCGTGAACGCCATCCCCAAGGGCCAGTGGGAAGCGTCGGCCAGCCTGGCCCTGGGCCTGGGTGAGCAGTTGCGCCACGTGATCGGCCCGCAGGCGCTGAAGATCGCCGTGCCGCCCACGGTGGGCTTTATGGTCCAGGTGATCAAGGGCACGGCGCTGGCCTCGGTGATCGGCTTCATCGAGCTTACGAAGGCCGGCACGATGATCACCAACGCCACCTTCCGCCCCTTCACCGTTTACGCCTGCGTCGCCCTGCTGTACTTTGCCTTGTGCTACCCCATCTCTGCGTGGAGCCGCAAGCTCGAAAGAAAGCTCAACCGTGGCCGCTGATTCCATCATTCAAGTTGAAGGCTTGCGCAAGCGCTTCGGTGCCAACGAGGTGCTCAAGGGCATCGACCTTGCGGTGCGCCCGGGCGAGGTGATCGCCATCATCGGCAAGAGCGGCTCGGGCAAGAGCACGCTGCTGCGCTGTATCAACGGCCTGGAGGAATTTCAAGAGGGCACCCTGACCGTGGATGCCCAGGCGCTGAAGCATGGTGACGCCAAGGCGATGCGTGCGTTGCGCCAGCGCGTGGGCATGATCTTCCAGAGCTTCAACCTGTTCCCGCACCTGAGCGTGGGCCGCAACATCATGCTGGC
>JANMYI010000391.1:0-3009 GCA_031381955.1 Burkholderiales bacterium | reverse complement strand
GCGCGATGGAAAACTCCATGCTCACCGGCATGCGGGCAATGGATCTCGATGGCCGCATCACCTATGTGAACGCGGCGTTTTGCGCCCTTCCAGGAAGGCGCGAGCGTAAATGCCGGGCGCGCTGTGGCCTTGCACGTAAAGCAGGTCGCCGCCATGGTGTTCGTTCTCGGCATGCCAGAAATGGTTGAAGCCGGCCGCAAACATGTGGGCTAACGATTGAAACGAGCTGATGTGGCCGCCCAGTTCGCTGCCGTCAGCGGCGTCGATGCGGTTGGCCTTGACCACCATGGCCATGGCGTTCCAGCGCATGTAGGCGCGCAGGCGCCCCTCGAGCTCAAGGTTGCCCGGGCTGCGCGCTTCATGTTCGGGCTCGATGGTGTTGACGTAGCCGGTGGTGGCCGAGAACGGCCGGTCCACGCCATGCTGGCGCGCTTCCTCGATCAATTGTTCGAGCAGGAAGTGGGCGCGCTCCTGGCCCTCGGTGGCAATGACGGCGCCCAGCGCATCCAGCCACTCACGGGTTTCCTGGGCATCGGGGTCGGGGTGGGTAGCGGCTGGCGCTGAATCGGGCAGGTCGGACATGAGCGTCTCCTGTGGGGGTTTGTGGCGCTTGGCAATCGTGTCACGGCGGGCCGGTTATTTCGGCCGGGCGAGAGTGTTGCACAGCTTTTTGCTTTTTCCAAATGGCGCTAAGACATTTCATATTACGGCATACCGTGCATGCGCAGAACACCAACCTGAATGTAGGCGGGGCGCGGCGGCGCAGCCGCGGGCGCCAATAATCCGCGCCATGCAAAACCGGCCGCAGGCCAACTCCATCGCGGCGCTGGCCTTGGCGCGGTGGCGCCGTTTCTTCGCGCGCTGGTGGCGCGCCCAGTCGCCGTCGCGCCAAGACCGCTTCGTCACGCTGGCCCCGCTCACGTCAGTGCTGCTGTTCCTGGCGGCCATCATTTCGGCCTTCTGGTACCTGCGCAACGAAGAAGTCGAGCGCGAGACGGATTCGGTCAAGCGCGACACCGAAATCACCCAACAGCAGATTCGGCTGCATTTGATCGAGAACCAGGAGCAGTTGATCCGCATGGCGCGCGAGCTGGTGCAGCGCGACATCGACACCGATGATTTCACTGGCCAGGCGGCCGCGTTCGCGCGCGACCGACCCGAGATCACGCACCTGGCCTGGGTGGGCCCGCAGCGCAGCCGCCGCGCCGTGCATTGGGCGCCGCTGTACCACCCGCACCCCAGCGCGGACGATGCGGCGCAGAAAGCGTCGTTGCCACAGGCCGAACCGCCCAATGCACCGGAAGGCGCCTTCACCGCGGCGCGCGACCTGCGCCAGCCGATGTATTCGGCCGCGTTCAAGGATTCTGCCGGCACCATGGTGTTTCAGGTGCACGTGCCGCTGGTGGAGCGCGGTGCCTTCGCCGGCACCGTGCTGGCTGAGTACTCCATCGATGCCCTGGTGCGCTTCTTCGTTCCCGAAGACGTGGCGCGGCGCCACATGATCGCGGTGATCGACGACAAGCAGCGCGTGCTGGCCAGCACCGTGACGCCCATGCCGGGCGAGGCCGCACCGCGCGCCGCGCTGATCTTTCATGACGCACCGCTGGCGCCGGCCATCAACGGCCTGATCCTGCGCGGCCAGGGCTACCGCACCAGCATCGGCCTGATCGGCAACACCTTGTTCTGGATGGTGGTGGCGCTGTCGGCGCTCACGGTGTGGATGCTGCTGGGCAGTTGGCGCCACATGCGCCGGCGCGGGCAGATTCAAGCGGCGCTGGTGCAGGAAACCAACTTTCGCCGCGCGATGGAAAACTCCATGCTCACCGGCATGCGGGCAATGGATCTCGATGGCCGCATCACCTATGTGAACGCGGCGTTTTGCGCCATGACGGGCTTTGCCGAGTCGGCCCTCATTGGCCGCCTGCCGCCCTTCCCGTACTGGCCGCCCGACCGGGTGGAAGAGAACTCGCGCCTGTTGCAGCAAGAGCTGCATGGCCGCAGCCCCGCCGGCGGCATCGAAGTGAAGGTGATGCGCAAGGACGGCACGGTGTTCGATTCACGCATGTACGTCTCGCCGCTGATCGACCCGCGCGGCCAGCAAACAGGCTGGATGACATCGATGACCAACATCACCGAAGCCAAGCGCATCCGCGACCAACTCTCGGCGTCGCATGAACGTTTCACCACGGTGCTGGAAGGGCTGGAGGCGTCGGTGTCGGTGTTGTCGGTGCCGCAGAACGAGTTGTTGTTTGCCAACCGCTCGTACCGCCTGTGGTTCGGCGCCGAGGCGGCCGGCCATGCCGAGTTGGCCGGCGGCGCCGTGACGGCGAAGTACATGCCCGACGCGGAAGAATTGAACGAAGGCTTTTCGGGCATGTCCACGCAGGAACTCACCACCAGCGGTGCGGCGCCGCGGGAGGTGTTCGTCGAACGGCTGCAGAAGTGGTTCGACGTGCGTTCGCGCTACCTGCAGTGGACAGACGGACGCCTGGCGCAGATGATCATCGCCACCGACATCACGCTGCGCCTGCGCTCTGAGCAGCAAGCCTCGCAGCAGGCCGAAAAGGCCCAGGTCACCAGCCGCCTGGTGACGATGGGCGAAATGGCGTCATCGGTGGCGCATGAGCTGAACCAGCCGCTCACCGCCATCACCAACTACTGCAACGGCATGGTCAGCCGCGTGCGCAGTGATGCCATCGCCAAAGACGACTTGATTGCCGCGCTGGAAAAGACGGCGCGCCAGGCCGAGCGCGCCGGGCAGATCATTCGGCGCATCCGCGCCTTCGTGAAGAAGAGTGAGCCGCAGCGCCAGCCGGCACAGGCGCGGCAGATTGTTGAAGACGCGGTGGAGCTGGCCGGCATCGAACTGCGCCGGCGCAATGTGGCCATTCGCACCTACATTGCCAAGCGGCTGCCCGAGTTGAGCGTCGACCCGATCCTCATTGAACAAGTGCTGTTGAACCTGCTGAAAAACGCCGCCGAAGCGATCGACAACGCGCAACTGCCGGG